>NZ_POVS01000001.1:0-40965 GCF_002894905.1 Paenibacillus sp. F4 | reverse complement strand
GAAAATAATATCAATGGTCTCTAGCACATCTTGCTCCTGTTCGGATTGCCCGTTCAGGGAAATATCCTTCAACAGCACCGAAGGCTGTTCGCAAATTTGGGTGATGATCACGAGCAGGTCCTGAGCGAAATTGTCGATCAGATTGCGTGTAAACAACTTGGTGGCATATTCAAACTGCCCGTTCATTCCCTCATCCAGCAACGAAATGACCAAGGTAAGATCAAATTGGGAAACCGTATGAGTTTCCGGATAAGATTCGATCTTGATATCCCCGAAGCTTTGAACGTTATCTTCCTTGGTTTCCAGAGCAAACATGACATCGAATACAGGATTGCGGCCTTGATCTCGCGGCGCCTGCAGCTTTTTCACAAGCTCCTCGAACGGATAATCCTGGTGGTCGTAGGCCCCCAGCATCGTTTCTTTGACTTCGTTCAAGTAAGCGAGGAACGTCTTCTCCCCGGACGGATAATGGCGAATCGCCAAAGTGTTGACAAACATTCCGATGAGCGGCTCCAGGTCGGCATGTGTGCGGCCCGAAACCGGCGTGCCTACAATGAAGTCTTCTTGTCCCGAGTACTTGCTGAGCAGGATTGAATAGGCCGCCAATAACACCATATAAAGGGTGGCACCGTTCTCATCGGCGATGCGCTGCAAGCTGTCGGTCATCTGCTTGTCGATGCTGAAAGGCAGCACATCTCCCTCAAAGCTGCGAGCGGCAGGTCTGACAAAGTCCGTAGGCAGTTCAAGCGTCGGCAGTTCGCCTTCCAGCACGTCCAGCCAGTAGGCTTCCTGACGTTTCAGCCGCTCTTTTACAGGTTCGGACTGCTGCCAAGCGGCGAATTCCTTGTATTGAATCCGAAGCGGTTCCATAGTCTCGCCGTTATACAGGCGCAGCAGCTCTTCGACGAAGATGCCCATCGACATGCCATCCGTGACGATATGATGAATGTCCAGCATGAGCAGATGCCGTTCCGCTTCCCATTCGACTAAGCCCACACGCAGCAGCGGCGGCCGCTCCAAATCAAAGACGCGCACAAAGCCGTCTACGATGCTCTTCGTTTCACTTTCCGTCGCTTTCGTATACTCGACGGCAAACTTCAAGTCCGGATAAATCCGTTGTACCGGTTCGCCGTCGACCATTTCGAAGCCGGTTCGCAAAATTTCGTGACGAGCTATCAATCCTTTGAGCGCCGCCTCGAATTGATTCCGTTCCAAGCGCCCGACGAGAACCGTCATGCCGGACATGTTGTAGCTAAGCTCGGCGCCTTCCATCTGCTGCTGGATGTACAGCCGTTTTTGCACGGAGGAAAGCGGATAGTAATCCCTCTTATCCAGAACCGGAATGGAGAGGTGTTCCTGCCGCTCCAATTGGCTGATCGCTTCGGCCATCGCTTCGATGGTCGAGTGCCGGAACACATCGCGCAGCGGCAGGTCCACGCTCAGCTCCTTGTGCACCTTGCTGACCAGCGTCGTCGCCCGCAGGGAGTGCCCGCCGAGGTCGAAGAAGTTGTCCGTCACGCCAATCGTGACCGGCCCGAGCACGTCCTGCCAGATGGCGACCAGTTTCGCCTCCAGTTCGGTGCGCGGCGCCACGTATTCGCGGCCTGCGCTTGCTCCCCCTTCCGGCGCCGGCAGCGCCTTCCGGTCGATTTTCCCGTTCGGCGTCAGAGGCAGGCGCTCCAGCTCGACGAAGTACGACGGGATCATGTACCCCGGCAGCTCGCTGGCAATCGCCCGTTTCAGGTCCGCCGCCGTCAGGCCTTCTTCCGCTGTATAATAAGCGCACAAAGCTTTCTGACCTTCTTGATCTTCCCTGACGACGACGACCGCTTCCTTCACGCCACCTACACTCAGCAGCTTCGCTTCGACTTCGCCCGTCTCAATCCGGTACCCCCGGATTTTCGCCTGGTTGTCGATCCGGCCGATGAAGTCCACGTTCCCGTCCTCCATCCACCGCGCCAAGTCTCCCGTGCGGTACAGCCGCTCGCCCGCGGCGAACGGGCTGTCTACGAACTTCTCTTCCGTCAGCTCCGGACGGTTCAAGTACCCGCGCGCCACTCCGACTCCGCCGATGGCCAGCTCGCCCAGCACTCCGACCGGCACCGGGTTCAGATGCGCGTCCACGATGTAGAATTTCGCATTCAGCCACGCTTTGCCGATCGGCACATTGCCTGTCTGCGGCAGCTTCGCCAGCTCCTCGTCATAGAAGCTTGAGTCGATCGCAGCTTCCGTCACACCGTATGCGTTGATGATCCGGAACAACGAGCCGAAGCGTTCCTGCAAGGTCCGGTAATCCGCCACGCTGCAGCTGTCCGAGCTCGTGATCAACAGCTCCATCCAGCTCATATCCAGTTGCTGCTCGTGCACGTACTCCAGGAACGGCACGATCAGCGCCGGCGTCGATTCGAAGATGGTGACCCGCTCCCGCTCCATCCAGTGGTGCAGACGAGACGGATCGATCCGGTCGTCCTTCGGCACGATCACCATCGTACCTCCGTTGTACAGCGTCCGGGCGATATCTCCCACGAACACGTCAAACGAGAAGCTTGCGAGCTGCAGCAGGCGCACTGGGAACTGATCCAACCGGTATTCCCGACGGTAGCCCGCCGCCGTGTTCACCAGGCTGCGGTGCTCGATCATCACGCCCTTCGGCTTGCCCGTCGTTCCCGACGTATAGATCACGTACGCCAGATCCTCCGGACGGGCTTCATGGAAGCTGTCGGTGCCAACATTCTGATGGCTCTCATCGCCGTCGTCCACAGCATCCGTCAGCTTGCCGGAGACAATGCCGGAGACAATGCCGGAGACAACCGACGCATTCGCCCGCTCCTCGCTGTACGACGCTTCGTCGTCCAGGTACAGCACCGCCGCCAGCGCCAGCTCCTCTTCGTCGAGCCAGGCTTCGGCACGCTCTCGCAGCGGCGTTTGCGTCAGCAGCACCTTCGCTCCACTGTCTTCAAGCATGAACCGCACGCGGTCTGCCGGATAATCCGGGTCGAGCGGTACATACGCCCCGCCCGCTTTCCAGACGGCCAGCACGGCCACCAGCAAGTCCACCGAACGCTCGGCGAGAATGCCGACGATCGTCTCCCGGCCGATGCCGCTTGCGCGCAGCGTAGCCGCCAAGCGGTTCGCCCGCTCGTTCAGCTCCGCATACGTCAGCCGGTCGTTCTCGTACACGACGGCCGCCTCTTCCGGCGTGCGCTCCGCCTGTTCCTCAAACAGCCGGTGGAACGCAGCCGCAGGAGCCGCTCCCGGCTGCGCCGGGTTAAACGCGCCGAGAATTTGCTCTTTTTCCGCCGGTGTCAAAATGCCCAGCTCGGCAATAGTCGCCGACGGGTTGCGGAGAATGGATTCAAGCAGCTGCAAGTAGTGAGCGGCCAATTTCTCCACCGTTTCGGTTTTATAAAGAGCAGTGGCGTATTCAAACAGATATTCCAAGCCTTCCTCGATCTCCGTGACGTCCAAGCTGAGATCGAATTTAGAAACAATTTCTTCGCTGGCATACGTCGACAAATGGAGTCCGGGAAGCTGGATTTCCAAATTCTCTGTATTCTGCAAAGCAAACATCGTATCGAACAGCGGATTGCGGCTTAAATCGCGAGCCACGTTCACCTTATCCACCAGTTCCTCAAACGGATAATTCTGATGTTCAAAAGCGCCCAGCGTCGTCTCCTTGATTTCCTTCAAGTAGTCAAGGAACGTCTTACCGGCAGCCGGATAACTGCGGATGGCCAGGGTATTGACGAACATCCCGATCAGCGGCTGAACGTCGCTGTGATTTCTTCCCGCAATCGGCGTACCGACCACCACGTCTTCTTGCCCTGTATATTTATGCAATAATATTGTATAACCAGCAAGCAGAACCATGTAAAGCGTTGCGCCGTTCTCGGCTGCAAGCCGTTTCAGACCCTCGCTTTTCTCGCTATGCATAAACAATTGCAGCGTGCGGCCCTCGTAGCTCTGCATAGCCGGGCGCGGATAGTCCATCGGCAATTCCAAAACCGGCAGCTCTCCGCGGAACATGTCGAGCCAGTAGGCTTCCTGCTTGGCAAGCTGAGCTTTCTGCTCGTCCGATTGCTGCCATACCGCATAATCTTTGTACTGAATGCGGAGCGGCTCCAACTGCTCCCCGCTGTACAAGCGGACGAACTCTTCGATCAGTACGTCAATCGAAACGCCGTCAGATACGATATGATGCGTATCGAACATTAGAATGTGCCGGTCCGGCGCCAGTTCGGCAAGGCCCACCCGCAGAAGTGGCGGCTTCGCTAGATCAAACGGACGAACGAATTGGCGCACCGTTTCTTCCGCCTGCTCCGCGCTGATCTGCACATATTCCACCTGGAAGGCGGCTTCTTCGTAAATCCGCTGAACCGCTTCGCCTTTTACCATCTCAAAGCCGGTACGCAGCGTTTCATGACGAGCTACGAGCCCGCGGAACGCTTCTTCAAACCGCTGCCGGTCGAGCTCCCCTTCGAGCAGCATAGCTCCCGGTATGTTGTAGCTCAGCTCGGCTCCTTCCAGCTGGTTCAAGATATAGAGACGTTTCTGAGCGGAAGAGAGCGGATAATACTCGCTAGGTTCCGCAGCCGGAATAGCCGTGAACGAGCCGATCTCCAGCCGCTCCATAGCCGCGGCCATTTCCTCAACCGTCGAGTAGCGGAATACGTCGCGAAGCGGAAATTCAACGCCTAGCTCCTTATGCATTTTGCTGACAAGCGTCGTCGCCCGCAGGGAGTGTCCGCCGAGGTCGAAGAAGTTGTCCGTTACGCCTACCGCCTTCTCCCGAACAAGCACATCCTGCCAAATGGCGGCCAGCTTCGCCTCAAGTTCGGTGCGCGGCGCCACGTATTCGCGGCCTGCGCTTGCTCCCCCTTCCGGCGCCGGCAGCGCCTTCCGGTCGATTTTCCCGTTCGGCGTCAGAGGCAGGTGCTCCAGCTCCACGAAGTACGACGGGATCATGTACCCCGGCAGCTCGTTGGCAATCGCCCGCTTCAGGTCCGCCGCCGTCAAGCCTTCTTCCGCTGTATAATAAGCGCACAAAGCTTTCTGACCTTCTTGATCTTCCCTGACGACGACGACCGCTTCCTTCACGCCACCTACACTCAGCAGCTTCGCTTCGACTTCGCCCGTCTCAATCCGGTACCCCCGGATTTTCGCCTGGTTGTCGATCCGGCCGATGAAGTCCACGTTCCCGTCCTCCATCCACCGCGCCAAGTCTCCCGTGCGGTACAGCCGCTCGCCCGCGGCGAACGGGCTGTCTACGAACTTCTCTTCTGTCAGCTCCGGACGGTTCAAGTACCCGCGCGCTACCCCGACTCCGCCGATAACCAGCTCGCCCAGCACCCCGACCGGCACCGGGTTCAGATGCGCGTCCACGATGTAGAATTTCGCATTCAGCCACGCTTTGCCGATCGGCACATTGCCTGTCTGCGGCAGCTTCGCCAGCTCCTCGTCATAGAAGCTTGAGTCGATCGCCGCTTCCGTCACGCCGTATGCGTTGATGATCCGGAACAACGAGCCGAAGCGTTCCTGCAAGGTCCGGTAATCCGCCACGCTGCAGCTGTCCGAGCTCGTGATCAACAGCTCCATCCAGCTCATATCCAGCCGCTGATCGTGCACGTACTCCAGGAACGGCACGATCAGCGCCGGCGTCGATTCGAAGATGGTGACCCGCTCCCGCTCCATCCAGTGGTGCAGACGAGACGGATCGATCCGGTCGTCCTTCGGCACAATCACCATCGTACCTCCGTTGTACAGCGTCCGCGCGATATCTCCCACGAACACGTCGAACGAGAAGCTTGCGAGCTGCAGCAGCCGCACCGGGAACTGATCCAACCGGTATTCCCGCCGGTAGCCCGCCGCCGTGTTCACCAGGCTGCGGTGCTCGATCATCACGCCCTTCGGCTTGCCCGTCGTTCCCGACGTGTAGATCACGTACGCCAGGTCCTCTGGACGGGCTTCATGGAAGCTGTCGGCATTCGTCCGCTCCTCGCTGTACGAAGTTTCGTCGTCGAGGTACAGCACCGCCGCCAGCGCCAGCTCCTCTTCGCCGAGCCAGGCTTCGGCGCGCTCTCGCAGCGGCGTTTGCGTCAGCAGCACCTTCGCTCCGCTGTCTTCGAGCATGAACCGCACCCGCTCCGCCGGATAATCCGGGTCGAGCGGCACATACGCCCCGCCCGCTTTCCAGACGGCCAGCACGGCCACCAGCAAGTCCACCGAACGCTCGGCGAGAATGCCGACGATCGTCTCCCGGCCGATGCCGCTTGCGCGCAGCGTGGCCGCCAAGCGATTCGCCCGCTCGTTCAGCTCCTCATACGTCAGCCGGTCATTCTCGTACACGACAGCTGCCGCTTCCGGCGTGCGCTCCGCCTGTTCCTCGAACAGCCGGTGGAACGCGGCCGCCGGAGCCGCTTCCGGCTGCGCCGGGTTAAACGCGCCAAGAATTTGCTCTTTTTCCGCCGCCGTCAAAAGCTCCAACTGATTCACGCGGATGCTCGGGTTAGCCGCAACCTTCTCCAGTACCCGGGCAAAATGACCGTGGATCAGCCTGATGTCTTCCTCTCTGAACGTCAGCGCATTGTACGTAAACCGCAGCAAAATATGCTCTTCCGGAATGACGGTAATGTCCAGGTCGTAGTTCGTTTGCTCCGGCGACTGGATATTAGCGATTTTCAGCGCTTCTTTGTCTCCGCCGACGACCTGCTCAATCTGTTCTTCCATCGGATAATTTTCAAAGACCATGATATGGTTGATCAAGTCGCGCTTGTGCTCGCTCAGCGACTGAATTTCGAACAGCGGGAACGTTTCGTAAGCTCCCGATGCCAGCGCTTGATCCTGGGTTTTTCTCAAGATATCGGCTACCGTCTCCTCGGCTTTGCCTTGAATACGGACCGGGATCGTGTTAATAAACAGGCCGATCATGCTTTCGATGCCCGGAATTTCCGCCGGACGCCCGGATACGACGGAGCCGAATACGACATCCTCGCTGTTGTTGTATACCTGCAGAACCAGTCCCCATACGGTCTGCATGAACGTATTGAGCGTCACCTGCTGCTGGCGCGCCACCCGCTCGATTTGCCCGGTCAGTTCCTTGCTGAGTTCCACATCGATTTCAGCCGCTTCAAAAGCGCCCTGCTTCAGCTGCGTTTTCTCCTGGGGCAGCTTGGTCTGCTGATCGTAACCCGCCAAATACTCGGACCAGTAACGCGAAGCTTTCGCGGCATCTTGAGCTTCCAGCCATTCGATATACCGGGAGTACGAGGTAACCGGAGGAAGCTCCAGCGTCCGCTTCTCCTGGAAAGCGAAGTAGGTGTCGAACACTTCCTTGATCATGAAGGACATGCACCAGCCGTCCATCAAAATGTGATGGTGACTCCAGATCACATGGTAGGACTCGTCGCCCGTGCGCAAAACTGTCACGCGCATAAGAGAGCCTCGGGCCAAATCGAACTTATTCGCTTTATCCGCGCTGACGAAATCGGCTATCGTCTTCTCCGGGTCTTCATCGCTTACCGAGCGAATATCTTCGAAGTACACTTCACACTTCCGCTCGCGGAATACCACTTGAATCGGCTCGTCTCTCCAGCCGGTAATAAAGTTGGTACGCAGCGCCTCATTCCGCTGCACCAGCGTATCCAATCCTTGGGTGAAGGCTTCGACATTCAGGCTTCCGTACAGATCGAAGGTCACCTGTTCGAAGTAAGCTTCCGAATCGGCATCCAGCAGGCTGTGGAACAACATCCCTTTTTGCAGCGGAGTCAGGGTGTATACATTCTCCAGTTCGCCGAGCGCCGCCGTATGTTCGGCCAGCCGCTCCAGTTCCTCCAACGTCACATCTTGAAGCAGTACGTCGCTAGGCGTAAGCTCCGGCCGCTCTTTCGATACGCAATGGCTGATGACTTCACGCAAGCTCGAATGAAGCAGGGTGCCCAGGCGCTCTACCGTTTCCCGTTTATACTGGGTTTCCCCATAACGGATCGTGAGTTCCTGCACTCCTTCCGACACCATACCGTTGATATCGAGGACATAATCCATCACTGCATCCGGGCTTGAATCGGAGCCCGGGCTGAACGGAGACGGCCTCGAGCCGCTGCTTTCGTAATCCTGGTCGAACTGACCCAAATAGTTAAAGCTGATCTCCGGCTCCAAAGCGAAGCGCTCGCCGTCACGCGGCGCCGACAAATAACGCAGGATGCCGTAGCCGATTCCTTTGTTCGGAATGCGGCGCAAGCTTTCTTTAACCTGTTTTACCTGATGACCGAGCGCCTGGGCGTGACCCGGCTCCAGAACGACAGGGAATTGGCTTGTAAACCAGCCTACCGTGCGCGTAATGTCCACATTCGGCAAAATATCTTCCCGGCCGTGGCCTTCGAGATTCACCAGCACGCGTTCCCGGCCGCTCCAAGCTTGTACCGCGAGGCCAAGCGCGGCAAGCAGCAAATCGTTCATTTCCGTATGGTAAGCACAGTGTGCCTGCTTCAGCAGCTGTTCGGTTTCCTCCGCCGTCCAGCGAACGGTCACGAGCCCGCTGTCCTTCAGCTTGGATCTGCCTTGTTCAAAATCTTTCGGAAGCGGCTCATAGGTCAATTGCTCGATATGCTGCCAATACTCTCTCTCGCTTTCCATCGCCGGACCGTTCGCATAATCAGCGAGCTGTTTCGCCCACGTTTGGAATGAATCCGTTTTGAGCGGCAGACGGATCGGCTGCCCTTGCAGCGCCTGCTCATAGCAGGCAGCAAAATCCTCAAGCAGAATCCGCCAGGATACGCCGTCTACGACCAAGTGATGGATCGCGATGAGCAGGTGGTCGCCGTCGTCGCAGCGGAACAAGCCGAGCTTCACCAGCGGACCGTTTTCCAGATCGATGCTCGCTTGAATGTCATTCGCCTTAGCCTCTACCGCTTCTTTCACGTCGCCGACTCCCTTGAAATCGACAACTTCCAGATCGAACAGCGCTTCGTTCTCCCCGGCGCCGCGATTCCAGGCGGTATAGCCGTTCTCAGTTTGGCGGTAAACCGTACGGAGAGCATCGTGATGCACGACAAGCTGACGCACCGCTTGGCGTAAAGCTTCTTCGTCAAAGCCTTGCTTGGAGAACTGCATGAACGCCTGGTTGCTGTGATGCACGTCGGCCGGATTTTGTTCAAAGAACCAACGCTGAATCGGGGTCAAGATGACCTCTCCCGTCACTTCGGCCTGGCTTGCCGTTCTCTCCGCCGTTTGCAGCTGCAAACTAAGGGCGGAAATCGTCGGGTAATGGAACAAATCTTTCATGACCAGCTTGTACCCCGTTTGCAAAAGACGGGACGATACCTGCAAGGCCTTGATCGAATCGCCGCCGAGCGCAAAGAAATTGTCCATCGTGCCGACCTGATCCACGCCCAGCACTGACTGCCAGACCGACGCAAGTGCTTGCTCGGCAGGAGTACGAGGCGCCGTGTATGCAGCCTCGGCACGAATGCTTCCTTCCGGTACAGGCAGCGCTTTACGGTCGATCTTCCCGTTCGGCGTAAGCGGCATTTGATCCAGGCGCATGATGCGCGAAGGCACCATATGGGAAGGCAGCGCGGCGTCCAGATGGGCCACAAGCCCTTCCAGATCGAAGCTGGAATCCGCTACGACATACCCGCACAAATATTTCTGCCCCCGCTCGTCCGTCCGGTCGATGACAAGCGCTTGACGCACGCCGGCAAAATTTTTCATGGCCGCTTCAATTTCACCAAGCTCGATCCGATAGCCGCGAATTTTCACCTGGTTGTCGATCCGGCCGATGAAGTCCACGTTGCCGTCCGGCATCCAGCGCGCCAGGTCGCCCGTCCGGTACAGCCGCTCCCCAGCGGCGAACGGGCTGTCTACGAATTTCTCCGCCGTCAAATCCGGGCGGTTCAAGTAACCTCGGGCCACACCCGCTCCGCCGATAACCAGCTCGCCCAACACCCCGATCGGCACCGGCTTCAGATTCGCATCCACGATGTAAAACTTGGCGTTCAGCCACGCTTTCCCGATCGGCACGCTGCCCGTCTTCGGCAGCTTCTCCAGCGGCTCGTCATAGAAGCTGGAGTCAATCGCCGCTTCCGTTACGCCGTAGCTGTTAATAATACGGAACTGCGAGCCGAAGCGCTCCTGCAAGGTGCGGTAATCCGCTACGCTGCACGCATCCGAGCTTGTGATCAGCAGCTGCATCGAGCTGAGGTCCAGACCCTCGGCATGCACATGCTCCATGAACGGCACGATCAGCGCCGGAGTCGATTCGAACACCGTCACGGCGTAGTCGCGAATCCAGCCGTAGAGGCGGGTTGGATCAATCCGGTCGTCCTTCGGCACGATGACCATGGTGCCGCCGTTGTACAGCGTCCGCGCGATATCTCCCACGAACACGTCGAACGAGAAGCTTGCGAGCTGCAGCAGCCGCACCGGGAACTGATCCAACCGGTATTCCCGCCGGTAGCCCGCCGCCGTGTTCACCAGGCTGCGGTTTTCCACCGCCACGCCCTTCGGACGGCCCGTCGTACCGGAGGTGTAGATGACGTAAGCCAAATCGCGCGGCTTGTTCACATTCGCCGGATTCGATGCGAGATCCGCCGCTAGTACGTTCTTCTCGGCTTCTGCCGTGGCGGACGATTCGGCAGCAGCCGCTTGCGCCAAAGCCTCCGCCTCTGCGCCTGCTTCGCCCACAGCCGCTTCCGCCGCTCCGAGGCTGTACGTCGCGGCGTCGTCAAGCGCAAGCACCGTTTGCAGCACTAGAGCTCCGTCGCTGCGCCAAGCTTCCGCCTGCTCCAGCAGGCGGGTCTGCGTGAGCAGCACCGACGCCCCGCTGTCCGCGAGCATATACTCGATCCGCTCCGCCGGATAGTCCGGGTCGAGCGGCACATAAGCGCCGCCCGCTTTCCATACGGCGAGCACCCCGATCAACAGCTCCGCCGAACGGCCGGCCAGAATGCCGACCACCTGCTCCGGCTTCACCCCGCGCGCCCGCAGTGCATACGCCAGACGATTCGCTTTGGCGTTCAGCTCCGCATACGTCAGCTTGCTGTCTTCGTAGACAACCGCCAGCGCTCCCGGAGTGCGCTCCGCCTGCTCCTCGAACAGCTCGTGGAACGTTCTCTCTCTCCACGACTCATCCGCTTCCAAACCTGTACCCTCTGCGGCGGGTTGCTTCGCAAGAGCCGAAGACGACACGTCAAACCCGACCAGCAAATCATGCTTTTCGCTGTCCGTCAAGATATCCAAATCCGAAATCCGCGCACCCGGCTGAGCCAGGATCGACGCCAAAAGCTGCTCGTAATGACCCGCCAGCCGTACCATCGTTTCCTGTCTAAACAACGAGGTAGCGTACTCGATCTTGCAAATCAGCTCGTTATCGGCTTCCACGATATCAAAGCTAAGATCAAACTTTGCCGTCTTTTCCTCGATGTCGAACAGCGACCATTGCAAGCCTTCCAGGGTTAAATCCAAGCTTTCGTGCTTTTGCAAAGAAAACATGGTGTCAAACAGAGGATTCCGGCTTAAATCCCGGCTCACCTGAAGAGCTTCCACCAGCTCCTCGAACGGATAGTCCTGGTGCTCGTAGGCTCCAAGCGTCGTTTCCTTCACTTCCTGCAAGTAATCCAGGAACGTCCGCTCCGCCACCGGACCCAAGCGAAGGGCCAGCGTATTGACGAACATGCCGATAATCGGCTGCAGGTCGGCGTGAGAACGGGCGGCAATCGGAGTGCCGACCACTATATCTTCCTGTCCCGCGTATTTATGAAGCAATACGGAGTAAGCAGCCAGCAGAAGCATGTACAGCGTCGCCCCCGAATCGCCGGCAAGCCGTTTGAGAGCTTCGCTTTTCTCCGCATCCAGCGTAAACGTGAGCGTTTGACCGTCAAACTGCTGGACGGCCGGGCGGGAGAAGTCGAGAGGCAGCTCAAGAACCGGAAGCTCGGAGCTGAATACCCCGCGCCAGTATTCCTCCTGCCGTTTGATGCGCTGGCGCTGTTCCTCGGATTGCTGCCAAACGGCGTAATCCTTGTATTGAATCCGCAGCTCCGGCAATTCTTCCCCATTGTAAAGCCGCACGAATTCGCGCAGCAGCACGTCCATGGAAAGGCCGTCGGAACCAATATGATGAATATCCAGCGCGAGCAGGAATTTCTCTTTCTCCAGTTCGATCAGTAGGGCGCGCAGCAAAGGCGGCTGGGTCAAGTCAAAAGGCTGAATGAAGCCTTCAAGAATGGCCGCAACCTGATCTTCGCTTGCTTGAAGCTTCTCGACCTTGAAAGCTACGAGCGGATGAATACGCTGAACCGGCTCCCCATTCACGATTTCAAAACCGGTGCGCAGCATATCGTGCCGGGCCACCAAAGTAGTCAGCGCCTTTTCCACTTTGGCCTCGTTCAAAGCCCCTTCCAATTGCAAGGCGCTTGGGAGGTTGTAATTCAGCTCCGAGCTATCCAGCTGGTGCAGGACGTACAGCCTTTTTTGCGCGGAGGAAACCGGATAGTACGCTTTCTCTTCCGCTTTCGGAATCGAGCTGTGCTGTGTTTCTTCCAAGCTGGCAATAGCCCCGGCCATCGACTCTACCGTCGTATAGCGGAACACATCGCGCAGTGGAAGTTCGACGTTCATTTCCTTCCGAATCTTGCTGACAAGGTTCGTCGCCCGCAAGGAGTGGCCTCCGAGCTCGAAGAAATTGTCCAGGACTCCAATGCCGGAGTAACCCAGCACTTCCTCCCAGATCTTCACAAGCTGGGACTCCGTCCGGTTACGCGGCGCTACGTATTCGACGCCCGTTTGCAAGCCGCCTTGCGGCTCCGGCAGCGCTTTGCGGTCCACTTTACCGTTGGACGTCAGCGGCATGCGCTCAAGCTGCAAGAAGTACGACGGGATCATGTACCCCGGCATTCCCTGGGCCAGCGAGGTTCTCATTTCGCTGACCGTCAGTGTCCGGTCCGCCACAAAGTAGGCGACAAGCGCCTTCTCGCCCCCGCCGTCCTGACGGGCAAGCACCACCGCTTCTTCCACGCCCTCGACGTTTAGCAGCTGCGTCTCGATTTCGTCCAGCTCGATCCGGTACCCGCGGATTTTGACCTGGTGATCGATTCGGCCCAGGTATTCGATGTTGCCGTCCGGCAGCCAAGCCGCCAAGTCGCCCGAGCGGTACAGTTTCTCCCCTTCCGCAAACGGGGAATCGACGAACTTCTCCGCCGTCAGATCCGGGCGGTTCAGGTATCCTCTCGCAAGGCCTTCCCCGGCCACGTACATTTCGCCCGCTACGCCGATCGGCACAGGGCGGCGGTTTTCATCAAGGACGTACACGCTCAGCGTCGGGATCGGCTTGCCGATATTGCTCTTCGCCGCCTCCATTTCGACCCACGTTATTTCCTTATACGTAACGTGAACCGTCGTCTCGGTAATGCCGTACATATTGATCAGCTTCGTCTCCGGGTACTTCGTCTTGAAGCCCTTGAGCAGCAGCGGACTCAGCGCTTCGCCCCCAAAGATCACATTGCGAATCCGCAAATCGTATGGATGATCCGTCAAGACCTCACGCAGCAGCTGGTAGAAGTACGTTGGTGTCTGGTTCAAAATGGTAACCTGTTCGCGGCCCAGCAGCGCCAGGAAATCGGCTGGACTTTTCGCCGTGAGCGGCGGTACGATGACCAGCTTGCCTCCGTACAGCAGCGCTCCGTACATTTCCCAGACGGAGAAATCGAAGCAGAACGAGTGGAACAGCGTCCACGTGTCGGACGGCCCGAAGTCGAACAGGTTCTTGTCGTTGAACAGGAGGCGCACGACGTTCTTATGCTCGATCAGCGTTCCTTTCGGTCTGCCAGTCGTTCCCGACGTGTAGATGACATAAGCCAGGTTGCCCGGCCCGGAAATCGGCTCCAGGTTCGAAGCGTCCCGCACATCGGCGGAGTTCGCCCCTCTGTCGCCCCCAACGAAATCGTCCAATTCGAGGCGCGTTCCTGCGAAGTCGGTCTTCTCGTGCAGATGCTTTTGAATCAGCAATAACGGCGCGCCCGAATCCTCGATCATGAAGCGGATGCGCTCCTCCGGGTAGTCGGGATCGACAGGCACGTATGCTCCGCCCGCTTTGAGAATCGCCAGAATGCCGACAACCATATCGAGCGAGCGTTCGGCCAGAATCGCTACCAGCTGGTCCGCTTCTACTCCCGTCTCTCGCAGCTTCCGCGCAAGGCGGTTGGATCGCTCGTTCAGCTCGCGGTAGGTCAGCTGCCGCTCGTTCATGACGGCGGCCACGTTGTCCGGATAAAGCTCCGCCTGCTCTTCAAACAAGCCGTGAATCGTCTGCTGCCGCGGGTAGTCCGCCTCCGAATCGTTGAAACCGCGCACCAACTCGCGGATTTCCTCCTCCGTGAGCATTTCCAGCGAGGCAATATCCCCGTCCGGCGCTGCTGCGATGGTTTCGAGCAGCTTGTCATAATGTCTGGCGAACCGCTCCGCGGTCTCTTGTTTATACAAAGCCGTAGCGTACTCCAACCGGCATTCGAGCTGACCGTCCAGCTCCGAAATATCCAGGAGCAGCTCGAACTTGGATGTTTGGTTTTCCAGTGGATAAAACGATTGCTCCAGCCCCTCGATGACAATTTGCTCGTTCTCCGTATTTTGTAGGGAGAAGAACGTGTCAAAGAGCGGATTCCGGCCGGTCGCGCGCGGAATGTGAAGACTTTCTACCAAGTCTTCGAACAAATAATTTTGGTGTTCGAAAGCCCCGAGCGTGATGTCCTTGATTTCTTCCAGGTACGAAAGGTACGGCTTGGAACGCTCCGGACGGCTGCGAATGGCCAGCGTGTTGATAAACATCCCTACGATCGGCTGCACTTCTTCCTGCGTTCTTCCGGCAATCGGCGTTCCTACGATCAGATCTTCCTGACCCGAATATTTATGCATAAGGATGGTGTAAGCCGACAGCAGTACCATGTACAGGGTCGTCCCTGTCCGTGCCGCCAGCTCTTTCAGCTTCTCCGTCCGATCTTTCTCGATATAAAACTTCACGGTTCGGCCGTCAAAGCTTTGCACCGCAGGCCGCGGGAAGTCCGTCGGCAGCTCCAAGACCGGCAGCTCGCCCGACAGCTGTTTCAGCCAATACTCCTTCTGCGGCTGGAGCATCTGCCCGTAAGCTTCGGAATGCTGCCAAACGGCATAATCTTTGTATTGAATGCGCAGCGGGGCCAGCTCCTCGCCCCGATACAGGCGGCTGAACTCGTCGAAGAGCAGCGCTGTCGAAATGCCGTCCGAGACGATATGGTGCATATCGAACAGCAGAATGTGGCGATCCTCGTCGACTTCGATCAGGCCGATGCGGAGAAGTGGCGGCTTGGTCAGATCAAACGGGTGATAGTATGCTTCCACCACTTGGTCCACTTCCCACTCGCTCGCTTGGAAATAATCTACAGCAAACTCCACCTCGTCATAGATGCGCTGGACAAGCTCGCCTTGAACCTGCTCGATCCCGGTACGCAGCGTCTCATGGCGCTGAATCAGCGCCCGGAACGCGTGCTCGACGCGCGTGCGGTCCAGCTTGCCTTCGAGAAGAAGCGCCGCCGACATATTGTAGCTGCGCTCGGCCCCGTCAAGCTGGCGCAGGACGTACAGACGCTTTTGCTCGGATGAAACCGGATAGTACTCGGCCTCAGCCGCCTTTGTAATCTCATACGTCTCCTGCTGCCTTAAACCGCCGATTCTTTGGGCCAGCTGTTCGATCGTGGTGTAGCGGAAAACTTCCCGCAGCGGAACCTCGACTTGCAGCTCTTTCCGAATCTTGGAAACCAGCGTGGAGGCCCGCAAGGAATGACCACCCAAGTCAAAGAAATCGTCTTGGACTCCAACTCGCGCAATACCCAGCACCTGCTGCCAAATGAGAGCAAGTCTTGTTTCCAGCGTTGTGCGAGGAGCCACATACTCACCGCCTGTTTCTACCTCTCCGGTCGGTTCAGGCAGCGCTTTACGGTCAATTTTGCCGTTCGGCGTGAGCGGAAGCTTATCAAGAGACACCAGCCGGGCCGGGACCATATGGGCCGGCAGCTCTTGCTTCAATTGGGACAGCAGATCGCTCAGCTGCAAGGAAGCATCCGCCGCCACGTAGCCGCACAAATACTTTTGCCCCTGCTCATCCGTGCGGTCGGTCACCACAGCCTGCTTGACGCCCGGGAAACGCAGCAGGGCCGTTTCAATTTCGCCAAGTTCGATACGGAACCCGCGAATTTTCACCTGATAGTCGATCCGGCCGATGAAGTCGACGTTGCCGTCTTCCAACCAGCGGGCCAAATCGCCTGTCCGGTACACACGTTCGCCCGGCACAAACGGGCTGTCCACAAACTTCTCGGCGGTTAGGTCCAGACGGTTCCAGTACCCGCGCGCCACCCCGGCGCCGCCTATGACAAGCTCGCCCGGAACCCCTACAGGAACTGGCTTTAACGCGGCATCGACAATGTAAAACCGGGCGTTCAGCCAAGCTTTGCCGATCGGCACATGACCCGACGGCGGCAGCTTATCCAGCGGCTCACCGTAAAAGCTGCTGTCAATGGCCGCTTCGGTAACGCCATAGCTGTTAATGATGCGGAATTGTCCGCCGAATCTTTCCAGCAGCAATCGGTAATCGGTGACACTGCAAGCATCCGAGCTGGTAATCAGCAACTGTATGGAGCTGACGTCCAGCCCTTCTTCATAAATATGCTGCATGAACGGCAGGATGAGCGCAGGCGTCGATTCGAATACCGTAATATTTTGGTCCCGAATCCAGCCGTATAAGAGGTTCGGATCAATCCGGTCATCCTTCGGCACAATCACCATCGTGCCTCCGTTATACAGCGTCCGCGCGATGTCTCCGACGAACACGTCAAACGAGAAGCTGGCCAGCTGCAGCAGCCGCACCGGAAACTGATCCAACCGGTACTCGCGACGGTACGCATCCGCCGTATTCACGAGACTACCGTGCTCGATCATGACGCCTTTCGGGCGTCCCGTCGTACCCGAGGTGTAAATCACATAAGCCAAGTCTTGCGGGGCGCTGCCGGCAGATTCAAATTCCACGGCTAAGGCATCCCCGTTATAAATCTGTTCATCGTCCATGGCATAGACAGCTTGAAGCTTCAGCCGGTCATCGGCCAACCAAACTCCGGCCCGCTCCAACAGATGACGCTGCGTAAGCAGCACCGTTGCTTCGCTATCGCTGAGCATGTACTCAATCCGCTCCGCCGGATAATCGGGGTCCAGCGGTACATAGGCTCCGCCGGCTTTCCAAACGGCGAGCACCCCGACCAGCAGTTCCACCGAACGCTCCGCCCAGATCCCCGTAATCGTCTCCCTTCCCACGCCCTGTTCGCGAAGGAGAGAAGCCAGCCGCTCGGCGCGTTCGTTCAATTCGCCGTAGGTCAGCTGTTTGTCCATGTAGACGACTGCCGGATGATCAGGAATTTCCAGGGCAAACTTTTCAACATACCGATGAAACGCTTCTCCCTCGCTCAGCCCTGCCACCGGCGGGTTAAAAACGTTGAGAATGCGGTGTCTCTCCTCATCGCTCAGCAGAGAAATCTCGCGTACCGGCAGTTCGGGAGTCTGAAGAAACTGGTCCAGAACGGTTACATACTGTTCCATAATCCGATCAATCTCGGCCGTCTCGAACAGGCCGGTACGATAGGAAGCATGGAGAATTACATGGCCTTCATTCAGCATATGGTCGAAGCGCAGCAGCAAATCGTCCATCTCGTGCCTAGCGAAGTGAGCCTCCAGGCGTACCTTGATTTCTTCGTACTCCACGATTTTCAAAGGCAGATATTCCAGAGACGTGCGGAACAGCCCCGAAAGATCGTTGCGGCCGTGTTGTTCGCGTAAATCCTGGATCAATTGGTTATAAGGGTATTTCTGATACCGCAGATCCGCCGTATTTTCCTTGGAAACCGTTTGGATCAAGGAAAGCACGTGCCTGTCTGGATTCAGACGGATCCGCGTAGCCACGGTGCTGACGAACATGCCGATCGTTTCTTTTTCCTTCTTGCTGGTGCGATTGGCGAAAACCGTGCCGACCGGAACATCGGTGCTGTCGGTCAGCTTGTACAATAAGGCGTACATGGCGGACAGAAATAACGTATATAAGCTGACCTGATATTGTTCGCTGAAGGCCAGAATGCGTTCATACCGGGAACCGTCCAAAGTGATGGCCAGTTTATTGGATTCGCTGCCGATCGAGAATGGCGGATACGATTTAATGCCGGTCGTTTCAGGCAAAGTGTTGTACTTCGTCAGCCAGTATTCCTTGCCTTTTTGATAACGCTGCGATTGCTCATATTCACGCTCCGCAGAAATATAATCCAGATAGGAAGGGGCCTGGTAACTGCTGGAGATGCCTTTGCGCAGTTCCAGGTATTTTTCCATCACCGCATGCAGCAAAGCATTGACGGACAAGCCGTCGGCGATAATATGATTTACCGTCAAATTGAGCCATACTTGGCCGTTCGCAAAATGGATAATCGTAAATTGGTAGAGGTGTTCGTCGAACACGCTGGCCGGTTTTTCGCTTACTTCTTTCACCCAAGCATAGAATTGTTCGGTTGTGCCTATTTCGAGGCGGCTTATCCTAGCTTGGACATTCTCCGGTTCTTCGAACCACTGCGTTGGATTTTGCAAATCCCCGCTAATGCGGATTCGGAAAACGTCATAGGTTTTGACGATCTCTGCCGCCGCTTGCTCCAGAAGCTGTGTGTTGATCTCGCCCGTAATCTGGTAGGTCGCGGAAAGCATCGTGATGGACGTTCCCGGATTCATAATTTCCATGAACCATATTCGGCGCTGGGCTTGCGTTAATCCATATTGCTCGTTGGTATTCTCTCTCACATCGACACACTCCCGGTTTAGAGATTCTTTATAGATAGGCTTTGTACCTAGATGTCACTTAGTCACTCTTAGAAGAACCGTGCAGGCCATTCCCGGAACGGCTCCTTCGGACTCTTCCTCCTTTTTCGTGTCTACGTTTTCTGGTAATTACCGGTTATAAAGTCATACCTTGGATTACTAAAAGACTCTGTCGCATTCGCAAGCAGGAAGCCGCCCGCCGTAAAGCGGGTCTAGCCGTACAGCCGGGCGTAATACCCCCCGAGCGCCAGCAGGTCCTGATGGCGGCCCCGCTCGACGACCGTCCCTTGGTTCATGACGGTAATCAAATCCGCATGTTCCACGGTGCTGAGACGGTGGGCGATCAGAATGGTGGTGCGCCCCTTCATCAATTCGTTCAGGGCCTGCTGTACCCAATGCTGGGATTCGTTATCCAGCGCGGAAGTCGCTTCGTCCAGCAGCAGAATCGGGGCGTTTTTGAGAATCGCCCGGGCGATCGCAATTCGCTGCCTTTGTCCGCCCGACAACGACGCTCCTCTCTCTCCCACCGGCGTTTTATACTGTTCAGGAAGTTCCTGAATGAAATGGTGAGCGTACGCCGCTTTGGCCGCTTCGATCACTTCTTCATCCGTTGCATCCGGGTTGCCGTAGCGGATGTTTTCCTCAATCGTGCCGGTAAACAAGAACGGCTCCTGCGGAACGTATGCAATCTGCCTGCGGATTTCGTCCAGCGTGTAATGGCCGAACGGTTTGCCTTGGAGCAGGATTTCTCCGCTGTCCACAGGATAAAAGCCGAGCAGCAGCTTGATCAGCGTACTTTTGCCGCTGCCGCTGGCCCCCACGATAGCGGCGACCTGGCCGGGAAACACCTGCATGGAGATGTCGATAAGCACCTTTTTATCCGCCTGATAGGAAAATACCACATCGCGAAACTCCACCGCAGCCTCCGACACGAGCTCGCTGTGAGGAGATCCCAAACGCTCCGGTTCCTCTTCCTCTCTTAGTACCTCTTGAATCCGGTGAGCGCCCGCGAGCGAATTTTGGGTCATCGACAGAACCATCCCCAAGTTCAACAAGGCGTGCGTCAGATTCACTTGCAGAACCGCCAGGGCGGCGACGCTTCCCATTCCCATCAGTCCGTAGGCATAAAGAAGACTGCCGATGACGATGATGCCGCAGAACGTGACGTAGCTGATAAAATGATTCACCGCAGCCTGCGTGCCGTTCTTCTGCGCGGTTTGCCGAAGCGTCTGCGTCATTTGTTCGTTCAACGCCTCGTACTGGCCGTAAATCGTGCGGATGCGGAACAGCTTCACAATTTGAATGCCGCCCATAAAATCTTTGAATTTTTCGGTCATTTTACCGAGCGTTTGCAAGCCTTGTTCGGACAAGGCGCGAATATCCCGCGCAAATTTCAGGCTGACCACGGAGGACAGCAGCAGAATGACGAAGGATACGCCGGCAAACCGCCAATCGATCAACACCATGGAGACAATGGAGCCGATGCAAAAGACAACTTGAAGCAGCAAAACGAAGTAAACCTGCGAGAATGTAAACTCAACGGTCGTTACGTCGTTGTTCACCCGCGACAGCAAGTCCCCATGGTGCGTCTGCTCCAGGAATCTCGGTCGCACCCGGCACAGCTTGTCATAAAGACGTTCGCGGATATTCAGCACAGTCAGCTCGACACTGCGCTGGTATAAGTAAATGAACCAGGGAGAAATCACATTTTCCAGGAACAAGGCCGCGCCCAAAATAATAAAGGCTTCCACCATCAGGGACGTATCTCGGGACACGGCGAAATCAACCAAGTTATGTACGACCAAGCTGAAGGCGATCAGGAACAATGTCTGGGTGAGCGCCGTCACGGCCAGGCCAATGGCGTACTGGGTTTTGCGCTTGCGGTTCATAAACATCAGCAAGTAGCCGAGTTCTTTCACTTGCGAGAGCCATCCGCCCTTTTTCATGTGTACGCCACCTCCCTGCGTTCGGCAGACTCGGTAAATTCCTGATAGTATGACTGGGCGTACAGTCCCTTCATCTTCAGCAATTGCTCATGAGTGCCCTTTTCAACAATACTCCCCTGTTCCATGACCCAAATTTCGTCGGCGTTTTGTACTGTAGAAAGCCGGTGGGCAATAACCATCGTCGTTCTCTGCTTCATCAATACGCCCAGCGCTTCCTGAACCGCGCTTTCCGACTCCGGATCAAGAGCCGACGTTGGCTCGTCCAGCAGCAGAACGGGAGCATCCTTCAGAAAAGCCCGGGCCATTGCAATGCGCTGGCGCTGCCCGCCGGACAAAAAGCCTCCGCGCTCTCCGACATACGTCTGGTAGCCGTCGGGAAGCTGCATAATGAAGGAATGCGCCTGAGCGGCTTTGGCGGCTTCGATAATCTCGTCCATCGACGCTACTTCCCGCCCGTAGCCGATATTTTCAGCGATCGTGCCGCTAAACAAATATGAATCCTGGGTTACCACGGAAAAATGCGACCGAAGCTGCTCCGGATCGGCGCCGTGGATCAGGCTGCCGAACACGCGGATCTCGCCCTGGTCCTCCGGAAGCGGATAAAAGCCGCATACAAGCTTAAACACCGTGCTCTTCCCTCCGCCGCTCGCTCCGACAAGCGCGATCGTCTTCCCTTCCGGCACCGAGAAGCTAACATTCCGCAGGATCGGGGAGCTCTCCTCATACCCGAAGGTTACGTTCTGAAACTCGATGGGGGCGGCGCTCGCTTTCGGAAGCGAACGGCCATTTTCCGTTTCGGTCGGCTGCTCGACGATTTCGGAGACCCTTCTCAGGGCACCGGCCATTTCGAACGTCCGCGTGATGAGCTCGGGAATATGCTCCAGCGGCTCCAGACACAGATTCAGCAAGTACAGGAAGGCGATCAGCTCTCCCGCGCCTAGCTGCCCTTTGTAGATCAAATAGCTTCCGTAACTGACGGCGAAAATGATCGGGCTGATCATCAGCGTGGAAAGCAGCGGGTTGACCCAGGCTTCCCGCTTTTTCACGGCCAGCTTTTTTTGGGCCGTCAATTGCAGCAGCACTTGGTAGGAGCGAGATAACATGCCGGATAGCAGGTAGCTTTTTACAATAGGCATACCCCCAAGCGTATCCTGGAGGTTGACGTTCATTCGGCCCATGTTCGCCTGGGCTTCCTCCGTCAACCGCTCCAACTGCTTGCCGATCCATTGGGAAACCAGCAGCGCTACGGGAAATAACAGCAGGCTGTACAGCATCAGCTCCCATTGGAGGTAGATCAAATAAGCGAAACAGCCGATGAATAACAGCGGATGATAAAACCACTGGGCGAGGTCCCGAATCATAAACTGCTGGATGAGCTGCAGGTCGTTGTTGATCCGCGACAATACGTCGCCGGAGTGCTGCTTTTCCAAATAGGAGACCGGGAGTTTGCCGATATGACGCATGACATGGTTGCGGATATCCTGCACCGCAGAGGCGCTGCTTCGCTCCACGCCGAAGCTCATGAAAAACTTCGCCGGCACACCGATCAAGATGACCACAAAGACCGTGTACACGATTTGCAGAACGATTGGCCCCGCCCCCTTCTCGGCCTGGGTGGTCAGCTGCTCGATCAAACTTCCCGTCCATATCTCAATAACGGCGGCGGCAATCGCGGACAAGATACCGACGATCATCCAGCCTTTGTGACGGCTTACATAGGACATCAGCCAGCGGAACGCTTTCCAGGCGGCGTAAGCGGTTTGGCGCTTGGAAGGCGCCGCTGTGCCTTGTTCTAGAACAGACGGCTGGCGGTCAGCTTCCATGCAGTACCCCGGCCTCCGCTTCGATCCGCCGCTTGACTTGCTCTAAGATGTCCCGGATGACGACGGCCGTTTCTTCCACGCGCGCGAGTTCCAGCAATTCCTCGTGCGCGCCCTCCAGCCGGTAATCGGCGTAAGCTTGCGTCGTTGCCCCCCGCCAGGAAGGCAATTGGTGCTCCAGGCGGAACGCTTCGCTGTCCTTCGCAATCAGTTCGTAAATCCTGGCCGGGATCGTGCCGGAATTAATAAGCTGCGCTTCGTACGCCAAGGTCGCTTTGACCTTCCGATGAACTCGCTCCCGCACGAGCGGGTTGCTCATTAATTCCTTCTCTTCTTCGTCGAAATCGGCAAGCGTTTCTTCAAGCTCTTTCTCCGACGTTTCGGAAGGCGTCAGCGTGTCCTTAATCCACGAGTCCAACATGAGCACGTCCGTTACGGAATACCCTCTTTTCTCCATCGTTTTGGCTACCTCGAACGTCAGGTTGCCTCCGAAGCAGTAGCCGAGCAGCACGTAAGGTCCTTCCGGCTGGATGCGGACGATCTCGTCCACATAACGGTTCAGCATGGCCTCGTAATCGACGGCATCGTCGATAAAATCAATGCCGTAGAGCACGAACCGGCCGTCGAGCCTGCTTGCGAGCTCTCGGTAACCGATGCCGAAGCCGCTGCCCGGAGGGAAGCAGAACACGTTCAGATCTCCTGCTTTATTCAGCTTAATGAAGGAGTCTCCCCCTTTATCCAGGCCCAGATCCCCCTCGCCGAAAGCCATGGCTTCAACTGTTAGATTGTGGAATTGGCGGTTCAGCGGTATCTCGATGTCCGTTTCATCGTAAACGGCTTGAACGAGCCTCATCAGACTTAACGAATTGCCACCCAACTCAAAAAAGTTATCCTTTACGCCGACCTGCGGAACGCCAAGCGTATCCTGCCAGACGCGGGCGATCTTCATTTCGAGCAGCGTTCTCGGCGCGACATATTCCGCTCCTCCGGCCGCGGCTTCCTCCGGCGCGGGCAGCGCTTTGCGGTCGATTTTCCCGTTCGGGGTCAGCGGCATCCGCGAAAGCTGCACGAGGTGCGAAGGAATCATATACCCCGGAAGCTGCTTGGCGAGCTCCTCCTTGAGTTCATGCGCCGCCAGCCTCGTTTCCGCGACGTAATAAGCGACAAGCTGCTTATGGCCGTTCGCGTCGTCGCGGTCGAGCACCTTGGCTTCTTGCACGGCGGCGATCTTCAGCAGCTGCGTCTCGATTTCGTCCAGCTCGATCCGGTACCCACGGATTTTCACCTGATGATCGATCCGGCCCAGGTATTCGATGTTGCCGTCCGGCAGCCAAGCCGCCAAGTCGCCCGAGCGGTACAGTTTCTCCCCCTCCGCAAACGGGGAATCGACGAACTTCTCCGCCGTCAGATCCGGACGGTTCAGGTATCCTCTCGCAAGGCCTTCCCCGGCCACGTACATTTCGCCCGCTACACCGATCGGCACAGGGGAGCGGTTTTCATCAAGGACGTACACGCTCAGCGTCGGGATCGGCTTGCCGATATTGCTCTTCGCCGCCTCCATTTCGACCCACGTTATTTCCTTATACGTAACGTGAACCGTCGTCTCGGTAATGCCGTACATATTGATCAGCTTCGTCTCCGGGTACTTCGTCTTGAATCCCTTGAGCAGCAGCGGACTCAGCGCTTCGCCCCCGAAGATGACGTTGCGAATCCGCAGATCGTACGGATGGTCCGCCAAGACCTTACGCAGCAGCTGGTAGAAGTACGTTGGCGTCTGGTTCAAAATCGTGACCTGTTCGCGGCCCAGCAGCGCCAGGAAATCGGCCGGATTTTTCGCCGTGAGCGGCGGTACGATGACCAGCTTGCCTCCGTACAGCAGCGCTCCGTACATTTCCCAGACGGAGAAATCGAAGCAGAACGAGTGGAACAGCGTCCACGTGTCGGACGGCCCGAAGTCGAACAGGTTCTTGTCGTTGAACAGGAGGCGCACGACGTTCTTATGCTCGATCAGCGTTCCTTTCGGTCTGCCGGTCGTTCCCGACGTGTAGATGACATAAGCCAGGTTGCCCGGCCCGGAAATCGGCTCCAGGTTCGAAGCGTCCCGCACATCGGCGGAGTCCGCCCCTCTGTCGCCCCACACGAAATCGTCCAATTCAAGGCGCGTTCCTGCGAAGTCGGTCTTCTCGTGCAGATGCTTTTGAATCAGCAATAACGGCGCGCCCGAATCCTCGATCATGAAGCGGATGCGCTCCTCCGGGTAGTCGGGATCGACAGGCACGTATGCTCCGCCCGCTTTGAGAATCGCCAGAATGCCGACAACCATATCGAGCGAGCGTTCGGCCAGAATCGCTACCAGCTGGTCCGCTTCTACTCCCGTCTCTCGCAGCTTCCGCGCAAGGCGGTTGGATCGCTCGTTCAGCTCGCGGTAGGTCAGCTGCCGCTCGTTCATGACGGCGGCCACGTTGTCCGGGTAAAGCTCCGCCTGTTCTTCGAACAAGCCGTAAATCGTTTTCCCCCGCTCGAACTCGGTTTCGGTGTCATTAAATCGCTTCAGCAGCGTCTCCCTCTCGTCTGGGGACAGCACATCGGCTTGTCCAAGCTCCAGATCCGGCTGAAATAAAAGCACGGACAGCAGCCTAACAAGATGGTCGGCCGCCTGTTCCACAAATGCCCGCTCGTAACGCTGCCCGTCAAAGCTTATTTCCAGCTCGATGGAGTGGTTTTGGCGGTCGAAGCGAAAAACCGTATCGGCCGCCACCCGGTTACCCAGCGGTTCCGGATGAATCGGGGCGAAGGATACGACGGTGTTGACGACCGGGAGGCCGTCCCCCGTATAGTCCAGATGGAGCGGCTCCACCATTTTCCGAAAAGGCAGGTGCTGATGCTCCAGCGCCTCGCCGATGGAGGCTTTGATGCCCCCGAGCAGCGTTTTCAGCGTAGTCTGGCGGCTTACGGACGTCTTGATCACCAAGATGTCATGCGGCGGCGGAGTCCCGTCGGGGTCTGCGCTATAAGAAGGCATGCCGACCAGCACTTGGTCCCGCCCGGTATACTTGAACAGCAGGCTTTTTACTCCTGCCAAAACAATCATGTACAAAGCCAAATCCGAACCGTTGGCGAGGCAAATGATTCTCTCCGAGAGTTCGCTCGGCAGAGTACGGTGAAGCAAGCCCGGCTCGGCCGCAGCTTCCCCGTCGGCGGATAATTTGGAGGATTGACTGTAGGGAAGGAAGCTCAGGCTGTCATCGGCGTCAAACTTGCCGCTCCAGTACCGTTCTTCCTTTTCAAACAAAGATTTCATTTGTACCTCCCCTAAAAATGAAGTGACCGCATGCCCCGGCGCAGGTCCGAAAAAGCTTGCTTTCGGCCTGCGCGTTTACGGGCTTGGACGTTGTTCGCCGTCTTCCTTGGGATGCGCGCCGCTTTCACTTGACGGCGGAGGCGCGCTTGTAGGATTAGAACGCGAATTCGATCGTATCGACGGCACTCTTTGCGCCTGCCGCCGGTTTATGACATTCAATCCGGCTTAGCTCGAGTTGTGGATTTTCCGCAATTTGAGACAGTACCCGCAGGTAATCCTCGGTCAAGGTGCGGATCATCGCTTCTTTGAAAAGCTTGGTGGCGTAGAAGAAGCCCCCGCTCAGCGCCCCGTTGTTTTCATACATAAACAGCGTCAGATCGAACTTCGCTTCTTCCAAATGGTCAAGCTCGTAAGTCTTCAGGCTGACCCCTTCCAGCTCGGCGTCTCGTTCTTCGATATTTTGCAAGTCGAAAACGGCATCGAACAGCGGGAAGCGGCCCGGCTCCCGCTTCACATTCAAACGCTCCACGAGCTCCTCGAATGGATAATCCTGGTTCTCGAAAGCACCCAAAGCCGTTTCCTTCACTTCTTCCAGGTAGGACAAGAACGTTTTGTCGCCCGACGGACGATTGCGGATCGCCAGCGTATTGACAAACATCCCGATGACCGGTTCCAAATCGGCGTTCGTTCTTCCCGCCACCGGGGTGCCCACGACCAAGTCCTCCTGCCCGCTGTACTTGGACAGCAGCACGGTATAAGCCGCAAGCAGCACCATGAACAGCGTGCTTTCACGCTCGGCCGCCAATTCGCGCAGCCGCGCAGAGAGAGAAGCTTCGACGTCGAACTCCAGATGCGCGCCTTCGTAGCTGCGAGCCGCGGACCGTTCGTAGTCCATCGGCAGGTCCGCCGTCGGCAGCTCGCCTTCGAAGGTTTGCAGCCAGTACGCTTCCTGCCGCCCGATCCGCTCTCGGTGGGCCTTCGACTGCTGCCAAACGGCATAATCCTTGTATTGAATGCGCAGTGGCGGCAGTTCTTCCCCGGCGTAGAAACTCGAGAACTCATCGATCACAATCGCCATCGATACGCCGTCGGACACCATATGGTGCATGTCGAAAAGGAGAATATGCAGGTTCGGCTCCAGCTCGATGACCCCGGCGCGCAGCAGCGGCGGCTTGCCGAGATCAAACGGACGAACGAAGCTGCGGACGATCTGCTCGATTTGAGCCGCATCCTCTTTATCCGCTTGATGATGCTCGATAGCAAAATCGACCTGCGGGTAAATCCGCTGAACCGCTTCGGCCTTCACGATTTCAAAACCGGTGCGCAGCGATTCATGCCGTGTTATCAATTTCCGCAAGGCGGCTTCCAACCGGTCTAAATCAAACTCGCCTTCCACCTGCACCAGTTCCGGCATGTTGTAAAGCTGATCCGCTCCATCCAGCGTGTGCTGAATGAACAGCCGTTTCTGCGCGGAGGACAGAGGGTAGTACTCTCTCTCCTCCGCTTGAGGAATGGCCTCATGCTCCCGCCGTTCCATCCGGGCGATCGCCTCGGCCATCGCCGCAATCGTCGAGTGACGGAATACGTCGCGCAGCGGCAGGTTGACGTTTAATTCCTTAAATACCTTGCCCGCCAGCGTCGTCGCTCGCAGGGAGTGACCGCCGATGTCGAAGAAGTTGTCGTGAACGCCAATCTCCTTCGCAAGCCCCAGCACCTCCTGCCAAATCGCCGCCAGCTTCGTTTCCAGCTCATTGCGCGGTGCGACGTACTCCGTTCCGCTTCCCGCTTCCCCTTCCGGCGCTGGCAGCGCCTTCCGGTCAATCTTTCCGTTCGGCGTCAGAGGCAGGCGTTCCGTCTCCACGAAGTGCGACGGGATCATGTAGCCCGGCAGCTCCTGCGCCAGCGCGCTGCGCAAATCGTTCACCGCCAGCTCCGCTCCGGTATCCGGCGTGTAATACGCGCATAGCGCCTTCTGCCCGTTCGCGTCACTTCGAACCAGCACCACCGCTTCGCGCACGCCTTCCACCCGCAGCAGCTGCGACTCGATCTCGCCCGTCTCGATCCGGTACCCCCGGATTTTCGTCTGGTTGTCGATCCGGCCGATGAAGTCCACGTTGCCGTCCTCCATCCACCGCGCCAAGTCTCCTGTGCGGTACAGCCGTTCGCCCGCGGCGAACGGGCTGTCTACGAACTTCTCTTCCGTCAGCTCCGGACGGTTCAAGTACCCGCGCGCCACTCCGACTCCGCCGATGACCAGCTCGCCCAGCACCCCGACCGGCACCGGGTTCAGATGCGCATCCACGATGTAGAATTTCGCATTCAGCCACGCTTTGCCGATCGGCACATTGCCTGTCTGCGGTAGCTTCGTCAGCGGCTCGTCGTAGAAGCTTGAGTCGATCGCCGCTTCCGTCACGCCGTATGCGTTGATGATCCGGAACAACGAGCCGAAGCGTTCCTGCAAGGTCCGGTAATCCGCCACGCTGCAGCTGTCCGAGCTCGTGATCAACAGCTCCATCCAGCTCATGTCCAGTTGCTGCTCGTGCACGTAATCCAGGAACGGCACGATCAGCGCCGGCGTCGATTCGAAGATGGTGACCCGCTCCCGCTCAATCCAGTGGTGCAGACGAGACGGATCGATCCGGTCGTCCTTCGGCACAATCACCATCGTGCCTCCGTTATACAGCGTCCGGGCGATATCTCCCACGAACACGTCGAACGAGAAGCTTGCGAGCTGCAGCAGCCGCACCGGGAACTGATCCAACCGGTATTCCCGCCGGTAGCCCGCCGCCGTGTTCACCAGGCTGCGGTGCTCGATCATCACGCCCTTCGGCTTGCCCGTCGTTCCCGACGTATAGATCACGTACGCCAGATCCTCCGGACGGGCTTCATGGAAGCTGTCGGTGCCAACATTCTGATGGCTCTCATCGCCGTCGTCCACAGCATCCGTCAGCTTGCCGGAGACAACCGACGCATTCGCTCGCTCCTCGCTGTACGACGCTTCGTCGTCCAGGTACAGCACCGCCGCCAGTGCCAGCTCCTCTTCGCCGAGCCAGGCTTCGGCACGCTCTCGCAGCGGCGTTTGCGTCAGCAGCACCTTCGCTCCGCTGTCTTCGAGCATGAACCGCACGCGCTCCGCCGGGTAATCCGGGTCGAGCGGCACATACGCCCCGCCCGCTTTCCAGACGGCCAGCACGGCCACCAGCAAGTCCACCGAACGCTCGGCGAGAATGCCGACGATCGTCTCCCGGCCGATGCCGCTTGCACGCAGCGTAGCCGCCAAGCGGTTCGCCCGCTCGTTCAGCTCCGCATACGTCAGCCGGTCGTTCTCGTACACGACGGCCTCCGCTTCCGGCGTGCGCTCCGCCTGTTCCTCGAACAGCCGGTGGAACGCGGCCGCAGGAGCCGCTTCCGGCTGCGCCGGGTTGAACGCGCCGAGAATTTGTTCTTTTTCCTCTGCCGTCAGCAAGTTCAGCTCGGCGATCTTCGCATCCGGACGGCTTACGATCGTTACGAGCAGCTGCTCGTAATGTTTTGCCAGCCGTTCGATCGTCTCCCTTTTGTAGAGAGCCGTCGCATATTCGAAGCTGTAATCCAAGCCGCCGTTCTCCTCGCCCACATCCAAGCTGATATCAAACTTCGCGGTATCCAGTGCGCTCGGATAAGGAATCAGGCGAAGCCCTTCCAGCTCAAATTCCTCGTTCTCCGTATTCTGCATCGTAAACAGCGTGTCGAAGAGCGGATTGCGGCTTAAATCACGGGTGACTTGCACCTTGTCCACCAATTCTTCGAACGGATAGTTTTGATGCTCGAAGGCGTGGAGGGTCGTTTCTTTGACTTCGTTCAGGTATGACAGGAATGTCTTCTCCGAAGCCGGATAACTGCGGATAGCCAGCGTGTTTAAGAAAATCCCGATCAACGGCTGCACATCTCCATGATTCCTTCCGGCAATCGGCGTACCGACGATCACGTCTTCCTGACCTGAATATTTATGCAGAAGGACGTTATACGCCGCAAGCAGCACCATAAACAGCGTCGTGCCCGTTTCCGAGGCCAGCTGCTTCAGGCCGTCGGTTTTCGAAGCGTCAAAGAAAAACTCCAGCGTTTGGCCTTCGTAGCTCTGCACGGCCGGACGCGGATAGTCGGTCGGCATTTCCAGCACCGGAAGCTCGCCTTGGAACATGTCCAGCCAGTACGCCTCCTGACGCTGAAGCCGTTCCTTCTGCTCCTGCGAATGCTGCCAAACGGTGTAGTCTTTGTACTGAATGCGCAGAGGCTCCAATTGCTCGCCGCCGTACAAGCGGACGAATTCTTCAACAAAGATTTCCATCGAGACGCCGTCGGAAATAATATGATGCATGTCGTACATTAGAATATGGCGTTCCGGAGCCAGCTCGACAAGGCCTACCCTCAGCAGCGGAGGCTTCGCCAAGTCAAACGGACGGACGAAACGGCGAACCGTCTCTTCGGCCTCTTGCTCATCCGCTCGATAGAACTCCACGGCAAAATTCACGTCCTGGTAAATCCGCTGCGATGCTTCGCCATCCACCATTTCGAACCCGGTGCGCAGTGTTTCATGCCGCGCCACGAGCTTACGGAACGCTTCTTCGAACCTTGCCCGGTCTAAAGCACCCTCCAGCAGCATCGCTTCCGGCATGTTGTAGCTAAGCTCCGCGCCTTCCAGTTGATTCAGGATAAAGAGACGTTTTTGAGCAAAAGATTGCGGGTACACCTCTCGGTCATCCGCCACCGGAATGGCAACGAATGTTTGCTCATCCAGCCGGGAAATGGCGGCCGCCATGCTCTCGATCGTGGAATGGCGGAACACGTCGCGCAGCGGCAGATCCACGTTCAACTCTTTATGAATCTTGCTGACCAGCGTCGTCGCCCGCAGGGAGTGGCCGCCGATGTCGAAGAAGTTGTCGTGAACGCCAATCTCCTTCGCAAGCCCCAGCACCTCCTGCCAAATCGCCGCCAGCTTCGTTTCCAGCTCATTGCGCGGTGCGACGTACTCCGTTCCGCTTCCCGCTTCCCCTTCCGGCGCTGGCAGCGCCTTCCGGTCAATCTTTCCGTTCGGCGTCAGAGGCAGGCGCTCCAGCTCCACGAAGTACGACGGGATCATGTAGCCCGGCAGCTCCTGCGCCAGCGCGCCGCGCAGATCGTTCACCGCCAGTTCCGCTCCGGTATCCGGCGTGTAATACGCGCATAGCGCCTTCTGCCCGTTCGCGTCACTTCGAACCAGCACCACCGCTTCGCGCACGCCTTCCACCCGCAGCAGCTGCGACTCGATCTCGCCCGTCTCGATCCGGTAGCCCCGGATTTTCGCCTGGTTGTCGATCCGGCCGATGAAGTCCACGTTGCCGTCTTCCATCCACCGCGCCAAGTCTCCCGTGCGGTACAGCCGCTCGCCCTCGGCGAACGGGCTGTCTACGAACTTCTCTTCTGTCAGCTCCGGACGGTTCAAGTACCCGCGCGCCACTCCGACTCCGCCGATGACCAGCTCGCCCAGCACCCCGACCGGCACCGGGTTCAGATGCGCATCCACGATGTAGAATTTCGCATTCAGCCACGCTTTGCCGATCGGCACATTGCCTGTCTGCGGCAGCTTCGCCAGCTCCTCGTCGTAGAAGCTTGAGTCGATCGCCGCTTCCGTCACGCCGTATGCGTTGATGATCCGGAACAACGAGCCGAAGCGTTCCTGCAAGGTCCGGTAATCCGCCACGCTGCAGCTGTCCGAGCTCGTGATCAACAGCTCCAACCGGCTCATATCCAGTTGCTGCTCGTACACGTACTCTAGGAACGGCACGATCAGCGCCGGCGTCGATTCGAAGATGGTGACCCGCTCCCGCTCAATCCAGTGGTGCAGACGAGACGGATCGATCCGGTCGTCCTTCGGCACAATCACCATCGTGCCTCCGTTGTACAGCGTCCGGGCGATATCTCCCACGAACACGTCGAACGAGAAGCTGGCGAGCTGCAGCAGCCGCACCGCGAACTGATCCAACCGGTATTCCCGCCGGTAGCCCGCCGCCGTATTCACCAGGCTGCGGTGCTCGATCATCACGCCCTTCGGCTTGCCCGTCGTTCCCGACGTATAGATCACGTACGCCAGATCCTCCGGACGGGCTTCATGGAAGCTGTCGGTGCCAACATTCTGATGGCTCTCATCGCCGTCATCTACAGCATCCGTCAGCTTGCCGGAGACAACCGACGCATTCGCCCGCTCGTCGCTGTACGACGCTTCGTCGTCGAGGTACAGCACCGCCGCCAGCGCCAGCTCCTCTTCGCCGAGCCATGCTTCGGCACGCTCTCGCAGCGGCGTTTGCGTCAGCAGCACCTTCGCTCCGCTGTCTTCGAGCATGAACCGCACGCGCTCCGCCGGGTAATCCGGGTCGAGCGGCACATACGCCCCGCCCACTTTCCAGACGGCCAGCACGGCCACCAGCAAGTCCACCGAACGCTCGGCGAGAATGCCGACGATCGCCTCCCGGCCGATGCCGCTTGCACGCAGCGTAGCCGCCAAGCGGTTCGCCCGCTCGTTCAGCTCCGCATACGTAAGCCGGTCGTTCTCGTACACGACGGCCTCCGCTTCCGGCGTGCGCTCCGCCTGTTCCTCGAACAGCCGGTGGAACGCCGACGCAGGAGCCGCTTCCGGCTGCGCCGGGTTGAACGCGCCGAGAATTTGTTCTTTTTCCTCTGCCGTCAGCAAGTTCAGCTCGGCGATCTTCGCATCCGGACGGCTTACGATCGTTACGAGCAAATGTCCGAAATGAGTCGACAGCCGCCGGATCGTGCTTTCTTTATAAAGAGCCGTTGCGAATTCAAAGCTGCACTCCAGGCCGCCGTTTTCTTCCGTAACATCCACACTCAGGTCGAACTTGGCCGTGCCGTATTCGCTAGGGTACGGGGACAATTTCAGCCCTTCCAGCTCAAACTCTTTATCCTCCAAGTTTTGCAGGGAGAACATCGTGTCAAACAGCGGGTTGCGGCTCAAATCCCGGCTGACCTGCACTTTATCGACGAGCTCTTCGAACGGATAATTCTGATGCTCGTAAGCGCCTAAGGTCGTTTCTTTCACTTCTTCCAGATACGACAGGAAGGTCTTCTCCGAAGCCGGATAATTGCGGAGCGCCAGCGTATTGACGAACATTCCGATCAAAGGCTGCGTTTCTCCGTGCGTTCTACCCGCAATCGACGTTCCGACGATCAAATCGTCCTGACCTGTGTATTTATGCAAAAGCACGGTATATGCCGCAAGCAGCACCATATACAGCGTCGTTCCTCTTTGAGCGGCCAGCTGCTTCAAGCCTTCGTTCGTTGCCTCGTCCACGAAGGACGTCAGCGTTTGTCCCTCAAAGCTCTGCACGGCAGGACGCGGATAGTCCGTCGGCATTTCCAGAACCGGCAGCTCGCCCCGGTAACGGTCCAGCCAGTAAGCTTCCTCGCGTTTCAACTGCACTTTTTGCTCGTCCGACTGCTGCCATACCGCATAGTCCTTGTATTGAATGCGCAAAGGCTCTAATGACTCGCCGCCGTACAGACGAACGAGTTCCTCGACTAACACGTCCATCGAAACCCCGTCGGAGACGATATGGTGCATGTCGAACATCAGCAAATAACGTTCGGCTGCCAGCTCTACGAGCTCCGCCCGCAGCAGCGGAGGCTTCGCCAAGTCGAAAGGCCGGATGAAGGCCTGCACGACTTCGGGCGCTTCTTCCTCGCTCACATGACGGTACCCGACGGCAAAGTCGACGCTCTCGTAAATGCGCTGTACAGCTTCGCCTTGTACGATCTCAAAGCCGGTTCGCAGCGTTTCGTGCCGTGCGATCAGTCCGCGGAAAGCCTTCTCCAGCAGGCTCCGGTCAATCGATCCTTCCAGCAGCAGCACGCCCGGCATGTTGTAGCTCTGATCGGCCCCTTCCAGCTGATTCAGGATAAACAGCCGCTTCTGAGCTGAGGAAAGCGGATAATATGCTCTTGCGCCCGCCAGCGGAATCGACGAGAACGACTGCTCTCCGATCCGGGAGATGGCGAGAGCCATCTCTTCGATCGTCGAGTAGCGGAATACGTCGCGCAGAGGCAGCTCGACGTTCAGCTCCTGATGCACCTTGCTCACCAGTGTCGTCGCCCGCAGGGAATGGCCGCCCAGGTCGAAGAAGTTGTCATGAACCCCGATGTGCTCCAGTCCGAGCACGCTTTTCCAAATTCCCGCCAAGCTGGCTTCCAGCGGAGTCCGAGGCGGAGTACGTTCTTCGCCCGGCTGCAAGCTCTCCTCCGGCGCCGGGAGTGATCGGCGGTCGACCTTGCCGTTCGTCGTCAGCGGGAGCTGCTCCAACTGGATCAGGTACGCCGGAATCATATAGGCCGGCAGTTCCTGGGAAAGCACGCTCTTCAGCTCGGCCGCCGGAAGCTCGCGGTCCGCTTCATAATAAGCGCAAAGCTGCTTCTCGCCGGAGGCGTCTTCCCTCGCGAATACCGTCGCTTTCCGAATTCCCTCCACTTTCTGAAGCTGAGCTTCGATCTCGCCCAGCTCAATACGGAAGCCGCGGATTTTCACTTGGTCGTCCGTCCGTCCCACGTATTCGATCGTGCCGTCCGGCAGCCATTTCGCCAAATCCCCCGTCCGGTACATGCGCTCTCCCAGCACAAACGGATTGTCCACAAATTTCTCCGCCGTCAGCTCCGGCCGGTTATTGTAGCCCCGTACCAAGCCTTCTCCGCCGACGCAAAGCTCCCCGGCCACGCCGATCGGCAGAAGCTTATTCCGGCTGTCGACGATATACACCTTCGTATTACTGATCGGCCGTCCGATGGGTACAGTAACCGCCGACTCATCGACGAAGTCGACCGGAAGGTACGTGGTATAAACCGTGCTTTCCGACGGGCCGTACAGGTGGTTGAGCCTGCCCGGTCCGATATGGGCGAGCGCTTTACGCACATGTCCGACCGACACTCGCTCTCCTCCGAACAAAATCGCCCGGACATCCCGCAGGCAGTCGACGTTCACATCTACAAGGACGTTGAAGAAAGCCGTCGTAATCAGCATGACCGAGATGCGCTCACGCTGGATGAGATCCGCCAGCCGGACGATTTCCAGCAAAGTCTCGCGGGGAACCAGCACCAGCCGCGCCCCGTTGGTCAAAGCGCCGAAAATATCGAAAATCGCTCCGTCGAACGAATAGCTCGAAAGCTGGAGGACATGATCCCGTTCGGTGATGTCGATATAATTCGTATTTCGCACGATCCGCACGATGTTGCGGTGCGAAACAAGGTTGCCTTTCGGCTTGCCCGTCGTGCCTGACGTATAGATGACGCAGGCCAGATCCGTCGCTTCGGTGCCCGGATTTAGATTTGTGCCGTCCTCGTGATAGAAGGACTCGTCATCCAGTAAGATCACGGAGTCCGAACCCGCCAGGCGCTCGCGCAAGCGGCTTTGCGTCAGCATGACCTGCGCTCCCGAATCCTCAATCAAGAAACGGATACGCTCCTCGGGATATTCCGGGTCAATCGGTACGTAAGCCGCTCCGGCTTTGTGTGCCGCCAGCATGCCCACCACCATTTCGATGGAACGCTCAGCCATAATGGCGACCAGACGGCCTTTGGATATCCCGTGGCTACGCAAGGTACGGGCAAGGCGGTTGACGCGTTCGTTCAGCTCGCGGTAGGTCAGCTCTTGCTCATTCAAGGAGATAGCGGCTGCATCCGGGATGCGCTCCGCCTGCTCTTCGAACAATTGAATGAGCGTCTTCCCGCGCGGAAATTCCGTGGTGGTGTCGTTAAAACGTCCGAGAAGGTCGGCCTTTTCCGCCTCCGTCACAAGTTCCAGCTCGCCCACGGTAATTTCCGGGTTATCCGTCACCTGCTCCAGCAGATGGACGAGATGCCCCTTGAGCCGCTCGATGCTGTCTTTATCGAACACTTCGGCGTTAAAGTCGAATCGAATTTCGATCTCGACTCCCGGCACCACGGTCACGTTGAAGTTATAGTTCGTCTGCTCCTCCATCTGAACGTCAGCGATCGTCAGGTCGCCGTGCTGCTGGTCGCCCGCCTGCTCCATCTGCTCGTCCACCGGATAGTTCTCGAAAGCGATGATATGGTTGATCAGGTTCTGCTTTTGCACGCTGCGGGCTTGAATTTCATACAGCGGATAGTAATCATAACGCCCGGACTCCAGCGCCCGCTCTTGGAGCTTCGCCATCAGGTCGGCGAACACGGTGTCCGCTTCGCTCGTGACGCGGACCGGCACCGTATTGATGAACAGCCCGATCATGGACTCGATGCCCGGGATTTCCGCCGGTCTTCCGGCCACGACGCTGCCGAATACGGCATCGTTTGTTCCGTTATATTTTTGCAGCATCACGCCCCAAGCGGCTTGCAGCAGCGTATTGACCGTAACCAGGCGCTGTTTCGCCACCCGGTCCATCCGCTCGCTCAAGTCCTTGCCCAGCTCGGCGGTGACGTGATCAGCCGTAAATCTGCCGTTTGGCGCCGGTTCCTTTTGTCCCGGGAGTACGGTTTGCCCTTCATAACCTGCCAGGAATGCCGTCCAATAGCCGGATGCCGCCTGATCGTCCTGTTTCTCCAACCATTCGATATAAGCGCCATAATCCGATCCCTTATCTCCCGCTGGCTGCTTGCCGGATGCCAAGGCCGAGTACGTCTCAAACAGCTCCTGCGTCAGCTGCGGCAGGCACCAGCCGTCCATCAAAATATGCTGGAAACTCCACAGCACATGATAGCTTTGCTCTTCGGTGCGTAGGATCGTAACCCGAACGAGCGCGTCATGTTCCATGTCGAAGCCGCGAAGCTTGTCATCCTCCGCCTTTTTATCCAAATACGCTTGTTTCTCGTCCGCCTGCAAATGAAGCAGCTCTTCATATTCAAAGCCGACCGGCTTGTCGCGGTATATGATTTGCAGCGGCTCGCCCGCCGGTCCTTTCACAAAATTCGCCCGCAGCACCAGATGACGTTTCGCAAGCTCCATCCAGCTCCTCTCGAAAAGCTGGACGTCGAGCGCTCCCCGCATCGTAAACCGCGTCTGCTCGAAGTAAGCGGCCGTTTGCCGGTCAAGCGCGCTGTGGAACCACATGCCCTTCTGCATCGGCGTAAGCGAGTAAATATTTTCGATTTCCCCGAGATGGCCCGAGCGCTGGGCGATTTGCTCCAATTCCGCGATGGTCAAGCCTTTAAATTGCACGTCGCTCGGCGTCAATTCGGTGTTTTCTTTGCCTGCGCAGTGGGTAATGAGCTCTCGGAGACTTTGCTCAAGCCGCTGAGCGAAGGCTTCCATCGTTTCCTTGCGATACTGCTTCCGGCTGTAGCTGAGATCGAGCGATAAAGCGCCGTCCAGCACCATGCCGTTGATATCCAGCACAAAGCTGCGGGCCTGCCGGTCGCTGGCCGGGCTGCCGCTGGAATAAGAAGATATGCCGATCTCGTCCTGATTGACATCATCGCCGAACTGGCCGAGGTAGTTAAAATTAATTTCCGGCTCTGCGCCCCAAACAAAGCCATCCTCCGATTTGGAGAGATAGCGGCATACGCCGTACCCAAGCCCCTTGTTCGGAATGCGGCGCAAGCTTTCCTTGACCTGTTTAATCTGATAGGCCAAATCCCGGTCGGTTTCCGGCTCCAGGACGACCGGAAACTTGGTCGTAAACCAGCCGACTGTGCGCGTGATGTCGATATCCGTTCCGATCGATTCGCGTCCGTGTCCTTCGAGATTGATCCGCACCCGTTCGTGTCCCGTCCACTTGCGAACGGCTATGCCGAGCGCCGTTACCAAAATATCGTTCATTTCGGTGTTGTAGGCCCGGTGAACCCGCTTCAGCAGCAGCTCCGTTTCTTCGGGAGTCAAACGGACGAACAGCGATTCGCTGTCCTGCTGCGTCGTAACGTCCGCCTCCAGATCCTTCGGCACGGCCGGAACCGCAATTTGTTCCACGGCCTGCCAATAGGCCCGTTCCTTCGCCATCTCCGGGCTTTGCGCGTAAGCGGCCAACTGCTCGGACCAAGTGCGGTACGCATCCGTTTTCGCCGGGAAACGAATTTCCTCGCTTTTGCCGGCCTGCTCGTAACCCAGAGCGAAATCCTCCATCAAAATGCGCCAAGACACGCCGTCCACCACGGCATGATGAACCGCGAGCAGCAAATGATCGCCGTCCGCGCACCGGAACAGTCCCGCCTTCGCGAGGGGCCCGTTCTCCAGATCGATGCCCGCTTGAATGTCCGTTGCCTTCGCTTCCACAGCCTGCGCGGTATTCTCCGCATCCTTGAAGTCGAACACGTCCAGCGTGAACAGCCCGCCTTCCTGAATCGCGCGGTTCCGCGCGCTAAACCCTTGTTCCGTCTTGCGGAACACCATCCGCAAGGCGTCATGATGCTCGGCCAGCTTTTGCAGCACCTGACGCACCGTCTCTTCGTCGAAGCGTTCCTTCCGGTACAGCATCACCGACTGGTTGAAATGATGCGGGTCCGCAAAGGAGCTCTCGAAAAACCAATGCTGAATCGGCATCAGCGCCGTTTCACCCGTTATTTCGCCTTGATCAATGGTACGTCCGATCGGTTTCACATGCAGGCTGAGCTGTGAAATAGTCGGATATTTGAACAAATCCCGGATTTCCAGCTTGTACCCGGCTTGATGAAGCCGCGAAGATACTTGAATGGACTTGATCGAGTCTCCGCCCAGCTCGAAGAAATGATCCGTTACCCCAACGCGATCGGCGTTCAATACCGCCTGCCACACATCGGCAAGCGTCCGCTCGGCTTCATTGCGGGGAGCTACGTACGCGCCGCCGGTCAGCGCGTTTCCTTCCGGAGCGGGCAAAGCCTTGCGGTCGATTTTGTCGTTCGGCGTGAGCGGCATCTGCGGAAGCTGAACAAAATGCGCCGGAATCATGTAATTCGGCAATTTTTGCGCCAGCGCGCTTCTTAGCTCGCCGAGCGTAAGCGGGCGCCCCGCGACCAGGTAAGCGCACAGTTCTTGCCCGCTTTTGCCTTCCCGCGCGATTACGATCGTCTCCTGCACGGAGTCGATCTTCAGAAGCTGCTCTTCAATCTCGCCGATCTCGATCCGGAATCCACGGATTTTCACCTGATGGTCAATCCGGCCCAAGTACTCAATATTTCCGTCCGGCAGCCAGCGGGCCAAGTCGCCCGTCCGGTACAGTCTCTCTCCGGGCTCAAACGGGTGTTCGATGAATTTCTCCGCCGTCAGATCCGGCCGGTTCCAATATCCCCGGGCGAGGCCGACGCCCGCGATGCATAATTCTCCCTCCACTCCGATAGGCGCCAGCTGATTCTGTGCGCCCAGTATATACAAGCGATGGTTCCAGATCGGACGTCCGATCGGTATCGCTCTGCGTTCGGTGTCATGCGTAGACGCCGCCCACACGGATGTGGCGATCGAGGCTTCCGTCGGACCGTACGCATTATAGTACTGTACCTTGTCTTTCCACTGCTGCACGAATTCGGCTGAAACGGCGGAGCCCGCCGTGATGAGCCTGCTCAGACTCGGCAGGCGGTCTGAATTCAAATAAGCCGCATAAGTTGGCGGCAAAGTGGCGATCGTAATTGCATGCTCGTTCATGAAACGTTCGAACAGCTGATCATCCAAAATCGTCTCGGTTGACGGTATATATAAGGTCGCCCCAAAATACAGAGCGTTGAACATCTCCCAGCACGACGCATCGAACGATAGGCTGGCGAATTGCAGCACTCGATCCTGTTCGGTCGTGTGAAGCGTATGGGCAAACGTCAGTTTCAGGCTGACCAGCCCGCGATGCTCCAGCATGACCCCTTTGGGTTTGCCCGTCGTACCTGATGTATAGATGACATAAGCCAGATCGTTCGGACCGCTGGCCGGCTCCAGGTTCGAGCCATCGTCGCTGTAGGCCTGCTCGTCATCCAGCGCCACCACGGTCCCTTCGAACGGCACCTGCTGCAGCAACTCCCTTTGAGTCAGCAGCAGCTGCGCGTTCGAGTTCTCCAGAATGTAGCGGATGCGTTCTTCCGGGTATTCCGGGTCGATCGGCACGTAGGCACCGCCAGCTTTCAAAACCGCTAGAATGCCAACGACCGTCTCCAGCGATCTCCTGGCCATCATGCCTACCAGCTGATTGGGCAGCACGCCGACCGATCGCAGCGTCCGCGCCAGCCGGTTCGCCCGTTCGTTCAGCTCCGCGTACGAAAGCCGCCGCCCCTCAAAGACAACCGCCGTCGCTTCGGGCACCCGCTTCGCCTGCTCCTCCACGAGCTGATGAATCGTCCGATCACGGGGATAGTCCTTCTCGGTATCGTTAAAGCTTTGCAGCAATTGAAATTTCTCGTCCTCCGACAGCATGTCCGCCCGCACGATGTCCAGCTCCAACTCGTGAAGCCCCACGGCCAGCAGGCGATTCAGATGGCCGACGACCCGAGTCATGAACTCGGAGTCATATAAGTGCTCGTTATATGACAGCGCTAGCTGTATCGTCCCGCCGGTTAAGCTGAATTCAAAGGAACAATCTGTGACCACGTTTTGCCCGATTTCGTCCAGATGCAGCTCCTTAAGGGATACTAGCGTATGGACGACGGGTATCCCGCCTGCATATTGCAGGTCCAGCTTCTCCGTCATTTTCAAGAACGGAATATGTTGATGCTGAATCGCTTCCGGCAAGGAAGTCCTCAGCTCGCTCAGAAGCGTTTTAAAAGTCGCACCCGCCGAAAGCGAGTTTTTCAAAATGATCGTATGATTAACGGATCGGCGCGTCTCCGTCGGTTTCCGTACAACCGGCATGCCGACCAGAATGTCAGAAGCGCCTGTATATTTATGCAAGAGCGACTGAACACCAGCGAGCAAAATCATAAAAGTGGCCAGCGGAGCGCCCTTGCTCATTTGAAGGACGCGCTGCGCCACTTCCTCCGAAAGCGTCCCGCCGACGGTTGTCATAATGGGCGCCAGGGAGCTTGGAGCTTTGCTGTAAGGCAGCCGCGTCAAGGTATAATCGTCGCTACCGAATTTTTCGTTCCAAAACAACGTTTCTTTTTCAAAAGCCAT
>NZ_POVS01000010.1:0-139737 GCF_002894905.1 Paenibacillus sp. F4 | reverse complement strand
GCGAACAGCCTTCGGTGCTGTTGAAGGATATTTCCCTGAACGGGCAATCCGAACAGGAGCAAGATGTGCTAGAGACCATTGATATTATTTTCTAATCCCTTACCCGGCTTGGGTGTATGCCGTATTTCTCTCGGTACGCATCCTGCCGGGTGTTTTTTTCCAAATGAAAGGGAAAAATCCACCACAGGAATCTGACGTCAAGTGCCGCTGAGTAACTATTTCGATTTATTGGAAAATCGACAAAACACAACAGAAATCGTAGTTTACCTTTGGTATACTAAGAATCAAACCATTCCATAAGTTCACTATTTAAAGAATTAAGTAAAATCAAGCTATCATTCGAACAAAAAAAGAGAATTAATAAACTAGCTAGAGATATAATGGCTTCATTGAAAGAAGTGAATAATGAATTAGTAAGAGATTTGATAGAAGAATTTAATAAAATAAAAATGGATAATAACCTAACTTTAGTTCAAAAAGAGCATCTGAAGACAGCACTTCTTGAACTCTCACGAACTACAGGGCGGTTAGTTCAAATATATGGACAATGGACTAAAGATGGACAGATTATTAGAGATAATTCTTTGAAAAAGAAAATTGATCATTTAAGCACGTTATATGCGACATTCAGTATATTGAGGAAATGGTTATGAAAATTATATTATCGTAATAGTACAAGTTTCCAACTTTCTTTTTATGGTAATTTGTGGTGGTTTCAGACTTTTTATTTTTCGTGTTTATCACGTGCTCTGGCAAACGCAGTAAAATCAACAAAATTGGTTCACGACTTTTTTATCACCTGACAACTAATTGTTCAGTTACATTAAAGTTGGTATCTTAACATTATAGTTGGTTCTGATCTTTTAAAACCGGTTGTCCTAGTTTAGGATGACCGGTTTTTTTAGTTGCTGATGTCAGAAGAAAATAATGTTTTAGACTGAGAAAATAAAGTATTAGACTGCCGATGCTTCATTAAGCTAACGGGCAGGATAGTTTAATAACATATCGAATTTTTTAAGAGTGTAAGGGTATACGAGGTGAGACGTTGCTTAACTGAAGCGTGAAGTAGAGGTAATCAAAAGGAGATACCCAGATGGAAACAAATCAAAATATTCGTTTAGCAATCGAAAAATCTATACAGTTCCTTGAATCTACTCCACATTTGGGGATGACTCACCGCGAGTGCAGCCGTCGAAAATGGGATGGAGCTTGGTGGCATATGGCTGCTCTTTATGAAATGGGAGAGGTGAAACTAATTCCCGAGTCTGCTATTGTCGGAGCAGAATATTTACTCGAAACTCAGGTCTGGCCGACCTTCATCATATCCGCCGATGACCATCCAACAAGTGAAAGTGATAAGATGAAGATGGATTGCTGCCATTGTGAACTTTCCGTATACTATATGATTCTAATGGCGTATGGCTGTGATTTGGACAAGGAACTGCCTTGGATTCGCGAATGGCTCTTAAAGCATCAGTTACCTGATGGCGGGCTGAACTGCGACCCTGAAGCTTATACTCATTCTAAAAAGAGCTCTATTGTTTCAACACTTCCTCCGCTTGAAGCTATCTTATGGCATACAGACCGTGAATTTACTGAACAGGAAGCCGTTTTCTTAGATGAAGGCGCACGGTATTTAATTGAGCATCGTCTTGTATGTTCTAAACAAAATAGAAGCGTCATCGATATGGAATGGCTTAAGCCTTGCTTTCCGAGGTTTTTTGAATATGATATATTACGCGGCATGTCCTTCTTGGCAGAATGGTCCCGACGTAGGAACAAAACGCTGCCGGTCGGGCTACTTATTGAAGGATTGGAACGATTGAACATCTTCAAGGAAACAGGAGGCTTGAGAATCGGTAGACAAGTCTTTGATCCACAAGGCCCGTGGGGTGGGCAACTATTTCCCTTGTTAGAAGCAGTGTCTGGCATTGGTGATGTTTCGCCTTATCTAACCAGACAGTTGGATCGAGTTATCGAACGATTGGACGGGAGTATACCTATGCATAAAGACTTCCTTTAGAAGGGAGCTCATGGGGAAGAGGAACGGACCAGGATGAGGAAGGCTTAGAGGGGAAAGTTGCAAATTTCAATATGTAAAATGATTGTCTAAACACTGATTGAAGCCGTAAAATGGGAAGCAAAAGAAGAGGTCTTTGTTGAGGCAACTCAATAAACCATGGGGCTGCCGTGGATTGAATGGGCAGCCTTGTTACGCTAACGGGCAGGATAGTTGAAAATGTAAAATCCGTGTCAGAGATAACGCTATTGACAATTCATCTACTACGTGATACTTTATAGCGGTAGTAAGTAACACTGCATACCGGTTATACAGAATAGCAAGGAGTGATTGTGCTGGAAAACCTAACGGAAATGCTCAAAGGCGTGCTTGAGGGCTGTATCCTTGAAATTATAAGCCGCAAAGAAACCTACGGCTACGAAATCACGCGGCGGCTGAACGCCCTCGGCTTCACAGATGTTGTGGAGGGAACGGTGTACACCATCCTGATCCGGCTTGAAAAAAACAAGTTGGTGGAGATCACCAAGAAGCCCTCCGAAATGGGACCACCGCGAAAGTTTTTTGCGATCAACGACGCGGGGCGCGAGGAACTGCGGAAGTTCTGGGAAAAGTGGGAGTTCGTATCATCAAAAATTAACGAGTTAAAGGAGAAAAAATAATGAATTTTTGGGAAAAACTCACCGGCAGCGACATGACTAAAGAATTCAAAACTTTTGAATCGCGAGTCAAAAAGCTGCCGGCTGGTTATCAAGCGGCATGGGAAAAAATTAATGCCAATCTCTGGCCGCACTCAGATTTCACCGGTCGCAACCTCATGCCAATTCTTGACGGTGTGCTTGGCCTGCTAGAAGAAACGGCGGCGGACGGACAGAGTGTCCAAGAGGTTTTGGGTGACGATATCAAAGGCTTTTGTTCAGCGCTGGCCGGCGAAGAAGGGGCAAAGTCTTTTCGCGACAAGTGGCGCGAGCAACTCAACAATAATATCGCTAAAAAATTAGGTAAATAGGAGGAGGATAAAATGAGAATACGAGATATCATCGAAGGCAAAAAAGAGTGGCGAGCGCACGTGGCGCGTCTCAAAGCGCTGCCGCAAGATTACCAGATTGTTTATAAAGAGATTCAAAAATATCTCTTTAAGGTCGGCCCTGTTGAGCTAACCGACGGGACGGGTTTGCTCTCGGGGATTATCGATCTTTTTGAAGAGGGCGCGGCCTTGGGGAAAGGCGTGCTCGAAGTGACGGGCAGTGACGTAGCGGCTTTCTGCGACGATCTAATCAAAGATTCAAAAACTTACGCTGACATCTTTCAAGAATCTGTTGATCAAGAAGGTAACAAGGCCATGAAAAAGGTTATGGATAAAACAAAGTAAAAGGGGGATATCGGGATGTGAAAGTCTTTCAAGGACACAGAAGTCCTAAAAGGCGTCAATTTTTAAGTGAAGCGAGGTGAGATTTTCGCCCTGTTTGGCTCCAAACGGCGCGGGCAAGACGACGATTGTCAGAATCCTCACCACTGATTATATTCAAGCTGCGCATCGGGTGATCGCCAGCTTTGAATAGACTTCTAGCAATCTTCTTCATGGCCGGAACATGGCTAAATCAATGCATCACAAAAAAAGCAGCCACTACAGGGCTGCTTTTGTACTACGGGCTAATTGCTCGTGTATTTTACCCAATCATATTCAGCGTATAGCGGATTCGCTCCATTATACGAACCTAGCCAGTCGTCAACGCCAGTGCCATTCCATAAATTCATCATAATCTTGCCTGGCGTGCTTGGTATGTTTGTAGTTGCCGTATGCTTTAGAATCCCGTCAACATACCACTTAATGTACCCTGGCTGCCAATCGAAAGCATAGGTGTGGAAGCCTCTTGATGCATCGAAGCCCAGATCAACAATCTTCTCGTGACCACCGACCCCGTTTGTATAATAGTTGAATTGCACTTTTGTCGTGTCTTTTCCTAAAAATTCAATATCTATTTCATCCCATTGTGTGCCATCAGTAGGTCCCGTATACGTAAAAAAGGAAGATACGATCCCTGTATTTTTAGCAGGCTTCATGCTGACCTCGTATAAGCCGTATCTGTAAGTGTTCGTCGATCGATACTCTCCGCAGTCAAATTTATTGTACGCAGAACTTGTTAAGCCAAGCTTCATTTTGCCATCGTTCGTAAAATTGACATTATTGGCACGCCAAGTGCAATTAAACATGTTCCCATTGGAATATCCATCCGCTTTTTGCCATGCACCAGAATTGAAACCATTAAGTGGTTCCCAAAAAACATTCCCCGCATAAACGCTTACCGAAAAAAACAGAGAGACAATACCCGTGACCATTAAAGTGAACCAAGATTTCTTCTTCATTTTACACCTCCATAAAAGATTGACCAAACATGGAAGAAACGGCTGGCAATGATACATTATTTCAAGTATTGACTGGATTACCGAAAAATATAAAACGCTTCCATATTTGGCATCTTCATTGTAGCTTGAAATTGAGGCGTAGACTATAGCAAACTTAACGCTTGAAAAATAATTTCAAAAAAACTAAATTTTATCAAGTTGTGGTTTGAAAATGCATCGCTGGCCGCTACTCACCCCGATAACTAGAGCGCCTACGTCGGGGAAGTTGAATCAAAGAAGGGTGGTTAAAGAAAAGATAGCAAGACCTTTTTAAGAGGGGCTTGCTATCTTTACGATTTAGAGCAATTTTAACCTCTAATTTGGGATTCGCAAAGTTCAGTCACCTAACATTTACGGCCATTTTGAGGCCCCCCATTATGTAAGGTTGTTGAAATGATGAGGAGAGGGTATAGTTTGTATGTATTTATTTTGTGCGGGAAGAGGTTAATATGGCGACAATTCATGATGTAGCATTAAAAGCGGGCGTGTCGGTCACAACAGTATCCCGTGTAATGAACAACCGGGGATATATCAGTGAAACTACACGCAAAAAAGTGTTCGACGCAATGGAGGAACTTAATTATCAACCGAATGAAATAGCACGATCCCTATTGCGCAAGCAGTCTAATATTATTGGCCTGATTATTCCCGATGTCTCGCATCCTTTCTTCAGTGAGCTTGCCAATCAGGTCGAGTTCTATGCCTATCAGCAAAACTGCAAGGTCCTGCTGTGCAATTCCCATATGGATCCCGTGAAGGAAAAAGTGTATATCGATATGTTGAAGAGGAACCGGGTGGATGGCATCATTATGGGTAGCCATACATTAGAAGTAGAAGAGTACCGACATTTGAATTCACCGATCGTGACATTTGATAGGCAGATTGACCCGGATATTCCTTACATATCCTCGGATAATTATCGCGGAGGCGAGCTGGCTACGGAGCTGCTCATTCGCAAAGGCTGCCAGAAAATTGCGCATATATGCGGAAATCTGGAGCTGAACATGCTGTCCAATGAGCGGACCAAAGCATTCCGGGATGTCGTGGGCAGGGATGGTGTCCAGCATGTGATCGTCCAAACAGACTTGAATGTGTTCGACCAGAAGGAGTACGAGAGAATCATTTCAAAACTCGTTCATGAACATCCGGATGTGGATGGAGTGTTCGCAACAAGTGATATTATTGCTGCTTTTGCGCTGAAAGAATATATTCGCGCTGGAAGGCATGTGCCAGAGAATGTGCGCATTGTAGGCTTCGATGATGTAAGCGTTGCTTCCTGGCTGACGCCGGAACTTACATCGGTAAGACAGCCGATTGCAGACATCGGCAGACTGGCGGTCGAGCTGATCCGCAGGCAGGCGGAAGGGGAGCAGGTACAACCTGTCAATCTGCTGCCTGTTGAACTAATTGAGCGTGCAACGACCTGAATGAAAATCTGTTCCTCTAACAAGGGGAACAGATTTTTTTTAGTACATGTTAAGATTTCAACATGTCAAACGATTGACACAAGTTAAACCTTTGACATATAATCCGTTTGTAAGCGTTTTATTTAAGTGTTCAGAGCCATTATATAAATAAGGGGATGACAACAATGAGGAAATTCAAAAGAGTTCAATGGATGGTAATGCTGCTTCTTTTGGTTATGGTGGTGTCTGCATGCGGTGGCTCCGGAGGAGAAGGTAATTCGGCTTCTGGAGGGGGATCAGGGGATTCGAAAAATGTTAAAATTACGCTTTTGAACTCCAAAGGCGAAATCCTTCCACAGCTGGAGGAAGCCGCGAAGGCGTTCCAGAAAGACAATCCGGGCATTACTGTTGAAATCCAGCCGGTTCCGACTGGTGGATCTCCTTTTGAGCGTGCCTCTGCATTGTATGCATCAGGAAACCCGCCGACCATGATCATGCTAGATACAGGTGATGTTGAGAAATTCAAGGACCGTATCCTCGATCTAAGCGGGGAAAAGTGGAATGCGGACACTGTTGAAAACGCTACCAATGCTACGACATTTGATGGTAAAAATTACGCGTTTCCACTGGCTGTTGAAGGCTACGGATTCATTTACAACAAAGCCGTTGTAGATAAAGCGGTAGGCGGAAGCTTTGATCCCACCACAATTAAAACCCGAAATGACCTTGAAAAACTGTTTCAGCAAATCGAGACATCCGGAAAGAAAGCACTGGTGATTTCATCAATGGACTGGTCCCTGGGCGCTCATTATTTGCCTCTTGCTTATGCAGGCCAGAACAAAGACATGGCTGAAGTGGACAAATTCATGGCGTCACTAAAAGCGGGCCAGGCGGACTTGGCTAATAATCCTGTATTTAACGGACTTATGGATACATTCGACGTCATGATGAAATACAATATCGATCAGGCTTCTCCGCTAGCAGGAACTTATGAACGCGGACCGGAACTGCTCGGCAAAGGTGAAGTTGGCATTTGGTTCATGGGCAACTGGGCATGGCCGCAAATCAACAGTTTTGATACCGCTAACAAAGAATATGGTTTTCTGCCTGTACCCATCAGCAACAATGCCGATGACTACGGCAATCAGGAGATTTCGTCTGCTGTATCCAAGCGCATTGTTATTGACAAGGAGAAGGCTACTCCAGAACAGCAAGAGGCGGCGAAGAAGTTCCTGAATTGGATCGTCTATGATGAGAAAGGCCAGGATTTCCTCGTGAACCAAGCGAACATTATCCCGGCGTTCAAAAATATTACACTGCCTGCGGCCGATCCGCTTGGCAAGTCCATCCAGGATTATATCGCAAAAGGCAAGTCAGAGCAGTCGATGAGTATGCTGCCTGCCGACCACTGGTCCAAGACAGGATCTTCCATGCAAAAGTATCTGGCGAAACAGGGCGATCGAGCAACACTGGTTAAAGAAATCGAAAACTACTGGAAGACCGCAAAATAAGGTTGTTTTCAAATTACCCGGAATAGAGAGAGAAATCAGGGACAAAGAGAGGGATCATCATGATTGCGGAAAAAGGAGTATGGAATCGGCTGCGGACGCGGCTGCTGTTTACCGGACCAACCTTGTTTGCCTTCATAACGGTAATGATCATTCCATTTTTGTACGGCATCTATCTGACGTTCACAAACTGGGATGGTATTTCCACCACACTATCGCTGGTTGGCGTCCAAAACTATCTGGCTGTTTTTAGAGATATTGAGTTTTGGAAATCGTTCAGCTTGACGCTCAAGTATGTGTTTTATACCGTTGTTCTTATCAATGTGATCGCTTTTATGCTGGCTTATGTGCTGACAAAAGGGTTAAAAGGACAGAGTGTTTTCCGGGCGGGATTTTTCCTGCCCAACCTTGTCGGCGGCATTGTACTCGGTTTTATATGGCAGTTTATATTCAACAACGTGCTTGTCTATTTGGGACAACATGCCAGCATACAGTCGCTCAGCACGACTTGGCTGGCTGATCCCGACAAAGCGTTCTGGGCACTCGTGATTGTAACCGTGTGGCAGAACGCGGGTTACATGATGGTCATTTACATCGCGGGATTGACGGGTGTACCGAATGATATTATGGAGGCCGCAAGCATTGATGGGGCAAACAGCTGGACCAGACTGCGGAAAATGGTGCTGCCCTTGATGGTTCCTTCTTTCATCGTATGTATATTCTTGTCCCTGCAGCGCGGATTTATGGTCTATGACGTGAACCTTGCGCTCACGAAAGGTGGGCCGTTCAGCAGTACTCAAATGGTGTCGATGCATGTGTATGAAAAGGCATTCCTTTCCCGTGATTATGGTGTGGGGCAGGCAGAAGCATTCGTGTTGTTCCTGATGGTTGCTCTCATCACTCTACTTCAGGTTTATTTTAGCAAGAAGTTGGAGGTGGAGGCGTAATGACAAGAAAAAGAATTGCTTCCTCCGTGATCAAATTCATTGTGCTGACAGTCATACTCATATTGTTCATCGTACCGTTCGTCTTTCTGCTGATCAATTCGTTCAAGGAAAACATGGCCATCACCTCAAATCCGTTATCCCTTCCCGAGAGCTTCAGTATGGTCAATTATATGAATGCATTCGATAAAATGAATTACATCGCTGCCTTCACCAACTCATTGGTCATAACGGTGCTAAGTGTTCTGTTTATCTCACTGTTCGCGGCGATGACGGCTCATTATTTTGTCAGAAACAACACCAAGTTCAACCAATATACATTTATGCTGATGGTTGCATCCATGATCATTCCATTCCAGGCTATCATGATTCCATTGGTGAAAATCTACGGGTCACTTGATCTGCTGAACAGCAAGTGGTCGCTGATTTACATGTATATCGGTTTTGGCAGCTCGCTGGCCGTCTTCATTTATCATGGTTTCGTAAAGAGTATTCCAAAGGAACTGGAGGAAGCGGCGCTAATTGACGGCTGCACGCGGTTTCAGACATTCTTCCGGATTGTGTTTCCGGTACTGATGCCCACGACTGCCACCATTTCCATTCTCAATGTGCTGTGGATCTGGAATGATTTTCTGCTGCCTTCCCTCATTCTGGTCGATCCGGAGCAAAGGACACTTCCGTTGTCCACGTATAACTTTTATGGAACCTATACAGTGGATTATGGTCCATTGATGGCAAGTTTGGTACTGACGATATTTCCGATCATTATCATCTATCTGTTCGCCCAGAAGTATATTATTCAGGGTGTTATGCAAGGTTCGATTAAATAACTGCAGGAGGAGGATGCTTTATCAAACAAACTAGAACGTATACGAGAGAGCGTGCAGATCAATTTATTTCCCAATCGAAGCATATGCTTCGGCCAGATTATCGGCTGCACTACCATTTAATGGCTGAATTGGGCTGGATGAATGATCCGAACGGCTTCATTCAATATAACGGGCAGTATCACTTGTTCTATCAACATTACCCGTATAAATCAGTATGGGGACCGATGCACTGGGGACATGCAGTCAGCCGCGATCTTATGAAGTGGGACTATCTGCCGATCGCTTTGGCACCGGACGGTGAGTTCGACCAAGATGGCTGCTTCTCCGGCAGTGCGATTGAGCAGGACGGAAAGCTTGTCCTGATGTATACCGGACATGTTGTAACCGGGCCTGACAAAGATCAGGATTACAAGCAGTCGCAGGGAATTGCAGTATCAGAAGACGGAATAACGTTCGAAAAGTGGGAAGGCAACCCGGTCATCGGTTATGACGCCATACCAGACACGATCAGCCGTAAAGACTTCCGTGACCCTAAGGTGTTTAGGCACGAAGATCAATATTACGCCGTTCTCGGTTCTAATGATGCCAAAGGGAACGGACTTGTACTGCTTTACCGTTCTGATGACCTGAAAAGCTGGACGTATGTCAATGTACTAGCCGTGAGTGACGGACGCTTCGGCGATAATTGGGAGTGCCCGGATCTGTTCCCGCTCGGTGGTCGGCACGTATTTATGCTGTCCCCGCAACGCATGCCTGCGCAGGGGGAGGCTTACCGCAATCTGCATTCCACCATGTACGGTATAGGTGATTTCAATTCTGCTGCCGGAACATTTACGGCAGAGAGGTATGCACAGGTGGATCACGGATTCGATTTCTATGCCCCACAGTCAACCTTGGATGATAAAGGGCGGCGTATCGTCATCGGATGGATGGATATGTGGGAGTCGGAGATGCCGACCCAGGAGGGGCACCATTGGGCTGGTGCGATGAGTCTTCCGCGGGAAGCGGTTATCGACGGCGCCAGGCTGCTGTTCCGTCCGCTTGAAGAGGTAAAGAATTACCGATGCAATCTGTTCGAGCAGCGGGATATATTACTGACAGGTGAGCAGATTATGGACACGCGCGGAGATAGCTACGAACTGAAGGTCGTATTTGAGTTTGAGTCCAGTAACACCGATGAATTCGGTTTGAAACTGCGGGTGGGTAGCGAAGAGGAGACTGTACTGTCGTACCGTCCCGATGACGGTCTGTTCCGTTTCAACCGAGAACGTGCCGGTATAGGCCCGGGTGGAGAGAGAAGAGTGCCTTTGGGCTTAAACGAGGGCCGCCTGGAGCTTCGGGTTTTTGTCGATAAAAGCTCGGTGGAAATATTTATCGGCGACGGTGAATACGTCCTCACAGGAAGAGTGTATCCGGGAGTGGAATCTACGGGCATTCGAGCGTTTGCGAGCGGAAAGTGTACGATTGCTTCGTTTCAGAAGTGGGATATATCCACATAGAAATGCATGACAAACAGGAACCCGACCATTGATGGTCAGGGCTCCTGTTTTTTTGTAGGATTGTGATCGTGTGATTTACACAAGCTTATTTTGAAGATAGGCATCAATTTTTGCGAGGGCTTCTTCTGTACCGCCAGATTGCTGGAAGCTATCATTTATTTTTTGTACGCCCTCTTTATACGCCGCGTTCGACATTACCTCATGTACGGCATCTCTTAACGATTGTACATTGATTTGGTCTTTGGTTATTCGATAGCCAGCCTGAAGTTCTGTTAACCGCTGCGCGACCATGGGTTGATCCTTGTCCTGAGGCAGTACGACCAAGGGTACATTAAAGTGAATTCCTTCATTCACACTGTTCATTCCACCATGAGTAATAAATACATCTGAATAACGTAGTACCTCCAATTGGGGAACATAGGGCGAGATGATAAAGTGCTCTGGGGCTGGGTTGATTTTCGTAAAGTCAGCTTTCTCGCCAGCTGCAATCACGACGATACCTTCAAAATCGGAAAAAGCTTCAATACAGGTGTTGAAAAAGTCCTCAACATGATCCAAAACCGTTCCCATCGAAATATACAGAACTTTTTTATCTTGTAGTGCATCCAAAGGAAAAGAATGTTCCCCTTTGCGCTCAGGGAAGCTGGGACCAATAAAGAGATTCTCTTCACCAAAGCTGTCAGCGTCTGGTTGGAAATATCGGCTGGTGTATACAACGTTTAGAGCCCCTGTATTGTTCATAAATTGAACCATATCTTTGGGAGCAACACCGAATCTTTCTTTCATGAGATGTAGTGAGGTCGTGGCCTGTTCATCAAGTTGAAATGGCTCTTTTCCATTAGAGCGAAAGAGATTGGTAGCCATCCGATTCTGTGAAATCAGAAAAGATGGGGATGAAGCAATACCAGGGATTTTTAAATAGTCTCTAACTAACTCGCCAGCTCCGAATCTATCATAGAAAACAAAGTCAAAATCAGTGCTTTCAGACAGTTGCTGGGTGATGGCTAATATGTCCATCGAAGTCTGAATATGAATATTCATAAATGCACTCAACCCAGTCGGAGTACCGGAATCAATAGAAGCAGTCCTGATCAGATCGGTATGCAGGTGAACCGTTGCTCCAACGGCTTCGAGTCTGTCCTTGTATTTCTCAGTTGTAATGTAATGTACTTGGTCCCCTCGTGCTGCAAAGGCTTGCGTCATCCCGATCGTAGGGTTCACATGTCCTTCTGCCGGAAAGTTAACCATTAATATGTTTAACATTCATCATTACTCCTTTTCTCTACAATTAAGATCGCAGTTTTCACTGAATCTCTCAATCCCATAATAACAATAATATTTATTTTTTCAAATGATATCCTTTCAAAATTATGAAACACATGTTGGCATGAAATGTGTATAACAAATATTTAACTCGTGCATAGTAAAGGCGAACTCTACTTAGCAAGGGAGGTTTTTTCTAAGTGAATGTTCAAAGAGCGCAAGAAATAGCGTCCTCTTCCATTATGGCGAATGTGTTGTGTGATGGGTTACCCATTTATATTCAGCATGTGAACGAGCAGAGTGAGACGGCACGCATTTATGCGCTGAGCAATCCAGAAGAGGAACGGGAAGTACCTTTGTACACGTTAACAGAACGAGATCAGGCACTGGAATAAGAAAGGAGCGATATGAAAAATGAAACCCAATCAACAGAAAGTAGTCGAGGCAGACCGTTTGAATTTTCGTGACCAGACGGATGATGTGGTTAGAGAAGTGCCGGCCACGACGGATGCCAGCGAAGCAGTTGCAGCAATAACCTCACATATCAATAAATACGATGTACCGGATGAGTTGGAGGAGAAATAGAGAATGACCAAGCGCGCACAGGATAACCTGTTGCGTGCTTTTTATATGATGCATAAAGGATAACCAAAGATTTAGCAGCTCTGCAAGGGGCTGCTTCTTTTTATTGTTTCGAAAGCATCATACATTTTTTTAAAAAAAGTATTGCATATAGGTTTACTAGGTATTATGATAACAACAGATTTATATTTTTTTGTTTTTCACAAAGGTATAAGGTTTAGACCTTAAAGATTTATGATCGGAGTGTTCATATGTTAATCCAAACTCCTCTGCGCTTTGAAAAAGTATCGGCTAAAAAAGTGAGTGATTTTATTAGAGAGCAGTTGGAAGAGGCTATTATTTTAAAGGAATTGCTTAGCGAGGAGCAACTACCGACAGAGCGGGAACTCGCAGAAATATTTAATGCCAGTAGAATTACAGTCCGTGAGGCGTTATCTCAATTGGAATCCAAGGGACTCATCGAGAAGAGGGTAGGTGCCAAGGGAGGGACCTTTGTTCTTCCCGTGACGGCAAACTCTCATAAACGTACCCGGGAAGAAATTGCAAAAGATTGGGAGCACATGCTGAAGGTCTTTGAATATCGGATGATTGTGGAGCCGGAGGGTGCTTTTTTAGCGGCTGCGCGGATCACCACGGATGAACTGGACCTGCTTCAGCATTACCTGGAACAGAGCATTGAAGCGGACTGTACCCGAGAATGGTTTCGGGCCTTGGATGTTAAATTCCATCTGGCCATTGCCAAAGCATCTGGCAATCCATTTTGTGAAGATGCGGTTAGGCAGATTCGTACCAAGATTAACCCGGCACTTGATCTCATGCCCTATGATGATCAGATTCGGACGGTGAATTACGACGTCCATACGGAAATACTGAGTGCACTTCGGGCACGAGATGCTGAGAAGTCGCGGGAAATGATGAAGCATCATATCGGACATTCCGCAGATGCCATTTATGCAAGAGTGGTTGCAAAAGGCTAACGATATCATACACAAAAAGAATACGATTCGAGTGGGGAGAGTGAAAACATGAACATACATGAACTTTTGGCTTTATCTAGACCGCTTCAAGAGCAATTGATCACATGGCGAAGGGATTTTCATCGCCATCCTGAAACGGGTTATGAAGAGATTCGAACATCGGGCATTGTAGCTGAGCACTTGCGTAGTCTCGGGTTGGAGGTGACAACCCAGGTAGGGAAAACCGGGGTTGTGGGTCTGTTACGGGGAAAAAGCCCAGGGCCTACCATCGGTCTAAGGGCAGATATGGATGCATTACCGATTCAGGATCAAAAAACGGTTCCCTATCGTTCGGAGATCCCAGGTAAGGCCCATTTATGTGGGCATGATGCCCATACCGCCATACTGATGGGAACTGCACAGTTACTTGCTCATTTGGAGCGACCTGAAAGAGGAAATATCAAATTTGTCTTTCAGCCCGCTGAAGAAGGTTTGGCAGGGGCCAAGGCTATGATCGATGACGGTGTATTGGAGAATCCCAAAGTGGATGCCATGGCAGGACTACATATGTTCCCGGGCCTGAAGACAGGAACACTGGGGGTCAGCAAAGGGGTCGCTTTTGCATCGGCAGACAGCTTAACAATTAAGATTCTAGGCAAAGGCGGTCATGCTGCCCGTCCACATGAGGGAATAGACGCCATTGCCGTGTCCGCGCAGGTTATTTCTGCCCTGCAAAACATTCCAAGTCGTATGGTTGATCCCCTTGAAACCATTGTCATTACGATTGGCAAAATTAGTGGCGGGTATATGGGAGCGGCCATTGCACCGGAAGTAGAGATGATCGGTACCGTGCGTACCCTATCTGCGGAACTGCGTAACCGGATGCCTGAGCTGATCGAACAGGTGGTCCGTGGGGTGTGTGAGTCGTTCGGGGCTGGATATGAGCTGAGTTATCAGCAGGGCTACCCGGTTGTGCAGAACGACCCGGATATGGTTGATCTGATGACGGAAACGAGTGAGCAATTGTTTGGCTCCAAGGAGTGGGACTACATCAAACCGTCAACAGGCGGGGAGGATTTTGCTTTTTATTGTGAACAGGTACCTGGCGTGTTTTTCCGGTTGGGATGTGGGAGAGGTGATGAAGATACCAGCTATCCATTACATCATCCCAGATTTGATTTAGATGAAGTGGTACTGCCTTATGGGGTAGCCATGATGTCGGCCATCGCACTGAATTTTTTGAAGACAACATAAAATCGGGATTAAGACGCTCAAATGCAGCTGTGCGGCAATATACAACCTTAATGGAGTGGAGTGGACAAGATGAATAGACATAAGTGGTTTAGAGGCGGGATTACGTTACTGATTGCTGCGATGATCCTGGCGGGTTGCGGTACCCAATCTACAGGCGGTAGTAAAGACAGCGCAACATCGACCGACAGTAAAGTACTGACAATTGCTAATGCTACGGATATTGAAAGTTTTGATCCACATAACAATAACAATACGGCGAGTGAAGCCGTTCTGGTTAACGTATTTGACTACTTATTGAAAAATGATAGTCAGCAGAAGAAAGTACCTGGACTCGCTACTTCCTGGGAAAAGGTAGATGATACCACTTGGCGTTTTCATCTGCGCGAAGGGGTAACCTTCCATAACGGTGATCCATTCACAGCGGAAGATGTGAAGTACACGATAGAAAGAGTAGCAAAGGATAACACACTCAAACAAAATTCATACTTTAAAAATATCAAAGAAGTGAAAGTGGTAGATGAACATACGGCAGACATCATCACCGATGGACCTGATCCGTTACTGTTGAATCGTTTATCCAAAATGGGAGCTGGCATCTTACCTTCCAAGTATATTGAGAAAAATGGGATAGAGGCATTCCTTAAAAATCCGATAGGTACAGGCCCTTATAAATTTAGCCAATGGATCAAGGATGACCGGGTGGTACTCGTTAAAAACGATAAGTATTACGAAGGTCAGCCCAAATGGGATCAAGTTGTCTTCCGCTCCATTCCAGAAGCCTCTACGCGTGTATCTGAACTGCTCGCAGGCTCGATTGACATTGCATCTGGTATCCCTTCCACGGATATAGAACGTGTTCAAGGCGAAGAGGGTAAAAAAATCGTCAAGGCTCCGATCCAGCGTGTACTGCAATTGATTTTACGTCAAAGTCAGGGCAGTGTTACGGCTGACTCCAAAGTGAGAGAAGCGATAGATCTCGCGATTGATAAAAAAGGAATCGTAGACAGCATCGCAGGCGGTGCTGGGATTGTAACCCGTACTTCCGTTACACCAGGTAACTTTGGTGCCGATCCTTCCTTATATGAGAAAACATTATATGATCCGGCTAAAGCCAAGGAACTGCTGAAGCAGGCCGGTTATGCTGGTGCAGGCCCGACATTGACCCTTTCAGTATCCTCAATATACAAAGAGTATGCCGAGGTCGTAGCCGCCATGTTAAATAAAGAAGGATTCAACATTAAATTGGACGTGCTGGAGCCAAGTGCTTTCAGTGAGCGTTACAGTTCCAAATCTTTCAAAGAAATGTTTATGATCGGCATTGGTAATTCTCTATTTGATGCTTCCAACAACTATAATCGCTATCTGGTAGAAGAGGCAAAAGGCGAAACGGATTATAACAATCCGAAGGTAGAGAAGCTGCTGCAGCATGCGCTGACGAATCTGGATACAGCTTCGCGTGAAAAAGAGTATCAGCAAGTGCAACAGATTTTGGCTGAAGATCGTCCAGCCGTATATTTGTTCCAAATGGAAGGGATTTATGGCACCGGTAACGGTGTGAACTTCCAACCGAGAAGCGATGAAATGTTCTATGCAGAGGATATTACACCTGCTAAATAAAGAAGAGAAATGAACGGGCGGGGACCTCAATGAAGGTTCCTGCCCGTCCTTTTAAAAAAAGCCTGCTGGTTACGGAGGTGACAGATTGAAAACGTATATCGCTAAATCACTGCTTCAGGTTATTCCTGTACTTCTGATTGTCTCCCTTATTGTATTCATCCTGGTGAGGGTAACCGGGGACCCTGTGGCCCTTATGCTGCCGGAGACCGCTACAGCTGAGGATCGTGCAGTGTTAACGCAGGCGCTCGGGCTAGATCAGCCCTTATATACGCAATACATTAAATTTATTGGCAGTGCCTTACAAGGAGATTTTGGTACCTCGTTTCGCTATGGTGAATCGGCTTTGCCGTTAGTATTGGAACGGCTGCCTGCCAGTTTTGAATTGGCAGTAGCCGCCATGATTTTTGCGGTCATCATTGCTGTGCCTTTGGGTGTCATCTCAGCAGTCAAACGGAATACCTTTACCGATTTAATCATTTCCAGTTTATCCGTAGTCGGCAAGGCCATGCCTAACTTTTGGATGGGGATTATGCTCATCTTATTATTTTCCGTCATGTTAGGGATGCTTCCGGTGTCCGGCCGGGGCGGGATGGATCATTTAATACTTCCGGCCTTTACACTGGGTGTCGGCCTTTCTGCACAGATGACCCGACTCATTCGCTCCAGTATGCTGGACATTTTGAACCAGGACTATATTCGAACAGCCCGAAGTAAAGGGATTCTCGAAATCGTGGTTATCGGAAAACACGCTTTCCGCAATGGATTGATTCCGGTCGTTACGATTATGAGCTTGCAATTTACGAGCTTGATCGGCGGTACACTGATTACAGAGACGGTATTTGCATGGCCGGGTTTGGGACAGTTACTTGTCGTCGCTGTGAATACGCACGACATGGCTATCGTTCAGGCTGCGGTATTTGTGATTGCCTTTATTGTGGTGGTTAGCAATATTTTAACCGATGTCGTTTACCGACTGCTTGATCCAAGGATTAAATACAACTAGAGAGGGGAGGGGGAAGCGTGGCAGGCATTCATGATGTACAAGCCCTTGGTCCAGATCTAAACCTGGATGGCAAAAAGCAGACACAACCGTCCGGTATCGGACGTATATGGAAGCAACTGTTACGAAGTAAAACAGGAACGGTCGGTGCAGTGATCTTACTGCTCGTTTGTTTAACGGCATTATGTGCCCCTATGCTGGCCAGTCACAATCCTGCGGAAATTGACCCGCTTAACCGTCTGAAGCCGCCTATGTGGTTGGATGGTGGATTGCCGGAACATTGGCTTGGTACAGATAACCTAGGACGAGATATGTGGAGTCGTATCGTATATGGAGCGAGAGTTTCGCTTATCGTCGGTATTGGTGCAGTTCTGGTCTCAGGCACCATTGGCGCAATCCTTGGCCTCCTCGCCGGGTTTTATGGTAAATGGGTGGATGCCACCATAATGAGAGTTGCCGACGCCTTTTTGGCTATTCCGGCTATTCTGCTGATGCTGGTTGTCTTGGCCGTTGTAGGGCCTGGCATGACTACGCTCATTTTCGTCATTGGCGTTACAAATTGGGTTTCTTATACGAGAGTTGTCCGGGGCGAGGTATTGAGTATCAAGGAACGAGACTTTGTTAAAGCAGCCAAGGCGATTGGCTCTAAAAATAGTAGGATTTTATTGAAGCACATTTTACCGAATGTCCTGTCTTCGTTTATCGTCATTTCCGGTATGAATGTAGCAACGACGATTATTATGGAAGCTTCTCTTAGTTTTCTCGGATTAGGGATTACACCGCCGGCAGTGTCCTGGGGTGGCATGCTGAGCGATGGGAGGCAGTATATAGCCACGAGCTGGTGGGTGGCAACGTTTCCCGGCCTGGCGATTACCATCACAGTTCTGGGCGTCATTTTTCTCGGTGACTGGCTTCGCGATGTGTTAGATCCCCATATGAAAGCGAAAGAATAACAGAAAGCGGGGGATCGGAAAAGATGACCACGAGATTGCTAGAAGTGAATCATTTGAAAACCTACTTTAAAACGGAGGATGGCATCGTTCCTTCGGTCAACGGTGTCAGCTTCACTGTGAATCCAGGCGAAACAGTAGCTATTGTTGGAGAGTCCGGTTCCGGTAAAAGTGTAACCTCCTTGTCTATTATGGGTTTAGTGGCTGCACCAGGTAAAGTCGTGGGCGGGGAGATTCTGCTTGAAGGACGAGACTTGCTCAAATTGTCCAAGGGAGAAATGCGCAAATATCGGGGAAACGAGGTATCCATGATTTTTCAGGAGCCAATGAGTTCGTTGAATCCTGTATTTACGATTGGCAACCAAATCAGTGAGGTCATCCGGCAGCATCAGAAGCTCAGCAAACCCGAAGCACGGCAGAAAAGTATAGAGATGCTGGAAAGGGTAGGTATACCTGGTGCGTCGAAAGTGGTAGGTTATTTCCCACATCAGTTGTCCGGAGGAATGCGTCAGCGGGTGATGATCGCAATGGCCTTGGCCTGCCAGCCAAAACTGCTCATCGCTGATGAGCCGACGACGGCCCTGGATGTAACGATACAGGCTCAAATTTTGAATTTAATCCACAAGCTGAGCAAGGAAGAGAACACAGGCATCATTCTCATTACCCACGATTTAGGTGTGGTCGCGGAAATGGCTGACCGGGTAGTCGTGATGTATGCCGGGGAAGTAGTCGAGGAAGCGGACGTATTTGAATTGTTCGAAAAACCGGGCCATCCCTATACGATCGGACTGCTAGGATCACTCCCTAAGCTTACAGAACAGAGGGAATGGCTGGATTCGATTCCCGGTACCGTTCCTAATATGATGCAGATGCCGAGTGGTTGTCCATTTCATCCCCGCTGCCCTTACGCCCAGGAACAGTGCACAAGGATTCATCCTGAATTACAGGCCAAGAATCCAGGACACTATGTCAGATGTTTACGGATGGAGGAGGTGTCAGTATGAACGAGACAGCACAGAAAACACCGCTTCTCGAAGTGAATGGGCTTAAGAAATATTTTCCGATGAACAAGGGCTGGTTTTCCAGAAAGAGCGGTTATGTACGGGCGGTTGATGATTTGAGCTTTAAGGTGATGCCAGGGGAAACCTTAGGTATTGTAGGGGAATCGGGGTGTGGTAAATCAACAACAGGACAAATGATTACACAACTGCTAGAACCCACGGCAGGCGAAATTCGTTTTCAAGGACAAAGCCTGTCTGATTTAACGGACGAAGAAGTCCGCAAAGTCAGACGAGATTTGCAATTTGTATTTCAAGACCCGTATTCCTCTTTAAATCCAAGAATGAAGGTTTTTGATATCGTCGCGGAACCGCTTCAGGTACACGGGATTGCTAGAGGCAAGGAGCTTAAAGCTGAAGTTTTTCGACTGTTGGAAACGGTAGGGTTAGGCGCGCATTTAGCGGATCGGCATCCCCATGAATTCAGTGGCGGGCAACGGCAGCGGATTGGCATAGCGAGAGCACTGGCTATGAAACCGAAGCTCATTGTTTGTGATGAACCTGTATCCGCGCTGGATGTGTCAATTCAGGCTCAGATTTTGAATTTGTTAAAGGAGCTTCAGCAGCAGTTCCAACTTACCTACATTTTTATTGCCCACGGGTTGCCCTCCGTCAAGCATATTAGCGACCGGATCGCGGTGATGTACTTGGGTAGAATCGTGGAGCTTGCAGATCGTGATGAGTTGTTTGCAAGACCGCAGCATCCGTATACAAAAGCATTGCTTGAGGCAGTGCCTGTTCCTGATCCGAGGCTGCGTAAAGAACGGATAACATTGACGGGGGAAATCCCTAATCCCGCCAATCCGCCTTCGGGCTGTACTTTTCACACGCGTTGCCCCTATGCACAAGAGATATGCCGCCTACAGAGTCCATTGCTCGAAGAGCATACTCCAGGGCATATTGCTGCTTGTCATTTTCCCCTGCATAAGCAGGTGGCTCACGAATAGATAAACTTTTGGAAGTAGGCGTTAACCAAAAAAGGAGGCTACTCATGAATAAACGATCAATTGTACCGGAGGATTTGTACGGATATCAGTGGATCAGTGATCCCACAATAAGCCCCGATGGAACGATTGCCTACGTCAATAAAAGCATAGATCGCCCAAAGAATGACTACCAAACACACATCCGTGTCGTATCCCTTCTTGGGAACGATGATCAGCCGTTGACCGGTGGCCATAAGGATTCGGCTCCAGCTTGGTCACCCGATGGATTACAGCTAGCTTTTTTACGTCTGGCGAATGGAAGCAAACAGCTATGGACGGTTCCGGCTGAAGGTGGAGAGGGACAGCGGCAGACGGAGGTGAAGCGGGGAGTGGGTGCATTCGTCTGGTCACCGGACGGAAAGTATATTGTATTCACAAGTATGGTGAGTATACACGCTGAGCGGGAAGCCATGGGGCTTGAGGAATATAGCAAGCAATCAGGTGAGCGGGGGCGTATTGTGGATCGTACCACTCCCAAAGCTGAAGGATCGGGCTGGTGGAACGGTCTATTTAGTCATTTATATGTATTGGAGCTTGAAAACGGCCGTGTCACGCCAATAACGTCGGGATCTTGGAATGCTTCTTACCCTGTATGGTCCACGGACAGCAAGCAGATTTCCTTCTTGTCCAAACGTGTAGACGACGACATGAAGGATGCGGACATGCTTTCGTTTTCGGATGTGTATACGATCGATTGCGACGGCGGTAATCTGGTGAAAGTTACGGATTCCAGCTTGGCGATTAGCCAATTTTCGTATGCCCCAGACGGCAAATCATTGACTCTGATCGCTAGTGATCGCATTTATGGAAGTGGTAGCCAGAATCGACTATATACCGTGCCTGTTACGGGGGGAGTCCCGGAACTATTGGTTCCTGAATTAGACATGCAAATCGGCAACTTCGCCTTAAGCGATATGAAATCATTTGGTCCGTCTCCATCTCCGTTATATGCTCCTGCGCGATTGAAGCCAGAAATGTATGTGCTCGGGACGTTGCAGGGTGCTGTTCATATATACCGCATCACAATAGACGGGAATGTTCAAGCGGTGACTGGCGGAAGTGATAGAGATATCTATCAGTACACACTATCTGCTGACGGTCGCTATTTGGTTTTTGCTGCACTTGATGCGGACCGGCCTGGCGAGCTGTATCAAATGAATCTGGAGACAGGGGAAGAAAAACGACTTACGCACCATAACGACGATCATATGGCTTCCTTGCAAGTGAGTTCACCAGAGAAGTTTTGGTTTGAGGCTTCGGATGGCTTCAAGGTACAAGGATGGATTTTCAAACCGGCCGGAATGGTTCCGGGGGATCAGGTTCCTTTAATTTTACAAATTCACGGCGGACCCCATGCGATGTATACCGGCACGTATAGCCATGAAATGCAGACGCTTCTGGCACAGGGATATGCCGTGCTCATGACCAATCCGCGCGGTAGCTTTGGTTATGGTCAGGATTTTGCTCAGGCCTGCCGGGGGGACTTTGGGGGAGGAGATTATCGTGATCTGCTGGACGCCTTGGACTTTGCGCTGAGCCAGTTTGATTGTATAGATGAAACCAGGCTCGGGGTGGCTGGGGGCAGTTATGGCGGCCTGATGACCAACTGGATCATTTCTCACACGAACCGATTTCGAGCTGCCGTTACGCAGCGTTGCATCTCCAACTGGCTCTCCTTCTATGGCTTGAGCGATATTGGTATTTCCTATACGGAGGGAATCGTTGGGGCTAACCCGTGGGAAGATCCTGATCTACTCTGGTCCAAATCCCCACTGGCACATGTAAATAGCATTGAAACTCCGTTGCTGATTTTACACGGCGAGGAAGACCTGCGCTGCCCTGTTAGCCAAGGGGATGAGTTGTTTACGGCTCTTAAGCGGTTGGGTAAAATAACACGCCTCATTCGATATCCCGGGTCCAATCATTCATTGCTAAAGAGCGGTAAACCGACCCTTCGTGTGGATAACTTTGAACAAGTGGTGGCTTGGTTCAATTCCTACTTGAGTAAAGGAGTATACTCCAATGAGTAAAGTGAAATTGTCCATCCCAGTGGCATTTCTGATCGAGAACTTACGTACGAGTGGTGAACCGAAAGACGTCATCATTGAATGTATCAAAAAACAGGATTTCACTCCTTTGCTCGATAAGGTTAAAGAAAAAACAATGGATTTCAAAGAACGTTGTCAAACGGCAGAAGACATAGGAGACGAGTGGGAAGAAGCGATCCTTAGTGGTTATGAATTTAAGTTTTTACACATCAATGGATTGAAAAGGCTGCTTTATTTTCGTTTTGATCGAGCCATAGATCGCGATTATGAACAGGATGGAATCACGTTGAAAAATCTGTATCTTGATCCTATCGAAATTGATACTTTACAAGGGCTCATCGGCAGACAGTGGCAGGTGATTACTGATGACAATGAAGCAGTAGGTAACGTGCAGAGGAGCGTATGCATTAAGCTTTTATACCAAAATGAAGATGATTCTTAAAAAGCAAATAGTATTTAATGCCCAAACGTACAAATGATATTGCCCATGTGTACGTTTTTTTCTGTTTGTTTTTTTGTAAAATAATATATAAATGATTTCTGTTCAAACTAAATGGACCAGGTCGTCATAGCGGCGTTGTCTCTAATAAGTTGAAAAGCCGAATTCAGAATTGTAGGAGGGAATTATGATTGATGTATTCAATGAACAGATTCAAAATCTAGATCCGGAAATAAGTGAAGGTGAATTTGAGAAGAAAGATATTTCAAAAGTATTAACTATAATATGGATTTTTATAATTTATAGTGAGTCTGTCATTCTTCAACATTTGTCTAGTGGTCTAAATCTGCTGCAAAGTGTCTTATTCACTGTAATCATCATATTGCACATCCTCTTGTACTTGCATGCTCAAAGAGTTGCAAAAAATTATTCATGGGCTTATTTTGTTGTGCAAGGGGGATTGATCTTTTCAAGTGCATTTCTTCTACCTGACAGTTTTTCGATTGTACTGGTTGGGTTAATGCCAATTTTGGTGGGTCAGAGTATAGGTATTTATTATAAGCCGCTTAAGGTCATTCTTGTATTTTTGATCTCCTATGTACTTTTTTGTGTGGCTGTGGTCTGGCATAATGATGGCAAGCAATTTGTGTTGTTCATCCCGCTATTTTTTCTAATTGCAGTTGTTATAGTAGCTTATGCCGTTCTTTTTCTCAAACAAGTCAAAGCACGAATTCGAACACAAAACGTTCTTAAAGAACTTGAAATCGCACATCAAAAGGTCGAAGAACTTACAATTGCTAACGAACGACAACGTATGGCCCGTGATCTTCATGATACGCTGGCTCAAGGGCTTGCTGGGCTAATCATGCAACTTGAAGCCATTGATGCCCATCTGACAAAAGGAAGTACGCAAAGAGCTCAGGAGATCGTCCAACAATCGATGTCACAAGTGCGAAGAACATTGTCTGATTCAAGGCGAGCTATAGACAATCTGCGTTCAAAAACCATCTCGGAAGTTGATTTTGCAGAAGCCGTGGAGGAAGAAATACAGCGATTTACAATGGCTACGAGCATTCGTGTAATACGCAACATCAAAATTAAAGCTTCAGTCCCCAGACTGTTGTTCGAACATGGATTGTTTATTATAAGCGAGTGTTTAACCAACGTAGCGAAGCATTCACATGCTAATACCGTATGGATTAATATTTTAGATAACGAAGGTAAAATTGAAATCGAGATTCGCGATGATGGAAAAGGGTTTGATACGGATATTATTGCCAAGCAAACAGGGCATTACGGAATAATAGGTATACATGAACGTGTGCGGATGCTGGGTGGGAAAATCAATATCAGCAGTATATTTCAAGAAGGTACAGCTATAAAAATAGAGGCGCCTCTTACTAAAGGAGACCTATCATGAAATACAAGATTTTAATCGTCGACGATCATTGGGTAGTTAGAGAAGGATTAAAGCTGGTGCTGGAGACCAATGACAGTTATGAAGTTATTGGTGAAGCCGGAGAAGGTGCAACGGCTCTTAAATTGATCGAAGAACTTCAGCCGCATGTCATATTGTTGGATTTATATATGCCACAAATGAGTGGTTTGGAAACCATGAAAGCCCTCAGAGAAAAACAAAATGAAACACCAGTCATTATCCTGACGACCTATAACGAAGATGATTTAATGATTAAGGGACTCTCTTTGGGAGCAAAAGGATATTTATTAAAAGATACCAGTCGAGAAAACTTATTTCGCACGATTGAGTCTGCGCTAAGGGGTGAAACGCTGCTTCAGCCAGAAATAACAGCAAGGGTATTCGCTGCAACGAATAAGAGAGAAGCTGAGATAGAGTCACACGAAAGAAACTTAGTTCTGACTGATAAGGAAAAGCACATATTAAAGTCTGTTGCACATGGTTATAAAAGTAAGGAAATTGCGTTTGATATGGGAATTTCCGAGCGTACCGTAAAGGCACATTTAACGAATATTTATAACAAGCTTGGTGTTGATTCCAGATCCGAAGCTGTTGCCGTTTCGTTGGAACGTGGTATTTTACAGCTTTAGAAATAATAACTGAAAATATGTTATTTATTTGCCCAGTCGTACATAAGGTGCTTGCCCCTTTGTACGATTTTTTTGTTTGTTCATTGTTATAACATGAAAAAAGGATGAAAAAGTTTACTTGACCCACGGGTTGCTGATAGCACCTTTAGAAGAGAGAATCAGAGAGGATGACATTAGTTGAAGAGAAAAGAAATCAGGATAATGATTGCAGGGGTTGCATTGGCCTTAGTAGCTTCCGGTTGCTCCAGTGCATCGGAGAACTCTGTGACAGAAGCCAGTCACCCGGTAAAAATTGAGAAACTTGCAATGAAACCATTGGCCAATGATTTTAATTTGGCGGGAACCTTACAGGCAAGTAATGAAGCCAATGTTTCCTTTGAAGCGGATGGACGTATATTGAACACCATGGTCGAGGTTGGGGATTCAGTAGAAAAAGGAAGTGTCCTTGCGAAGTTAGATACATCTGCTTACCAGTTACAGCTGGATCGGGCAAAGGCAACCATGGAAAAGGCAAAGGCTGGTGTTAGCCAAGCGGAGGCTACTGTTCAATCGGCCCAGGCGGGCATTCATAGTTCACAATCCCAGGTCAATGCGGCCCAATCCAAATTGCAGGAATTGAACAATGGCGCCAAAAAGCAGGAGATTGCACAGTCTCAAAATGCGGTTACTGTAGCAACTAATAATTATAACAAGAAGAAAGCGGATGCCGCACGGTCCCAAAGTCTATTCCAGGCAGGTGCAGTATCATTAACGGAAAATGAGAATGCGCAGCTGGAATTAGCAAACGCACAAAAAAGCTTAAGTGATGCGCAAGAGAAATTGTCTCTTTTGCTTGCAGGGGCATCCCAGGAACAGCGTGCCCAAGCCTCGGCTGGGGTAGATCAGGCCAGGGCAGGGCTGGAATCGGCTAGGGCTACTATACAACAAGGGCTAGCCAGCAAAGCTCAGGCGCAGGCTACCTATGAGGATGCATTGGCTGCTTATGAACAGTCAGCCTTGTCACTGAAAAAAGCTACTTTAACTTCCCCGATCACGGGTGTTGTGATTGAAAAAAAGATATCTGATGGTCAACTGGGCTCCAGCGGGAGTGAGGCATTTGTTGTCGGAAATATCAAGACTTTAAAAGTACTCCTCCCCGTACCGGACAGTGAAATCTTATCGTGGAAGAAAAACCAAAAAGTAAATATATCTCTCTATGATGAAATTAGAACAGGGACCGTTACTCAGATCTATCCATCGACTAACTCCAAAACGGGAAGCATCAATGTGGAAGTTAGCATTCCCAATCCCGAACTGAATTGGAAACCTGGTCAAGTCATAAGCGCATCTAAAAGCATGAATCAAAACGAAGCGCTTTTAGTGCCCGTAGAGGCCGTAATTAGTACGGGAAATGATCCTTATGTCTTTAAAGCTGTAAACGGAAAAGCCGTCAAAACACCGATTGAACTGGGAAAGGTGACTAATAATCAGCTCGAAGTGGTCTCTGGGCTACAGGCAGGCGAGCAAATCGTTACGCAAGGAGCAGGAACCTTATTTAATGGTGATTTAATTGGGAATGATGTACTTGGGAAATCGGAGGAGTCGTCCGAATGATTAAATATATCGTTAAAAAGCAGAAAATTACACTCATTTTCTTTGGCATGTGCATTGTGCTAGGGCTCTACAATTTTACATCGTTACCTAAACAAGAGCAGCCCGATGTTATTCCTTTGTCAGCCAGTGTTACAACCATCTATCCGGGCGCCTCACCCGAAAGAATCGAGCAAACCATTACTAAGGTCATGGAACAGAAAATTAAAGCCGTACAAGGTGTCAAAACGATTTCTTCCACTTCATCTAAAGGCCAATCCAGTATAACTGTAGAAGCTTTTGAAGATGCAGACCCGACAAAGGTATGGGCTGATCTTCGTACAAAGGTACAGGATGCCCGGTCTGAGCTTCCAGATGATGCGATGCAGCCGGTTATCAATGATAGCATGACAAGCTCTTTCATTGGTTCATATGCGATTACTTCTGATAAAATTGAGAATTTATACTCGTTGAATGAATTGATGAACAAATGGAAAGATCAATTAAAAACGGTTTCGGGTGTTTCACAAGTTAATATTCAAGGAATACCGGACCAAGAAGTACGAATCAGTTTAGACACGCAAAAGATGCAACAATATAACATCTCCTGGGAGCAGGTTGTTCAAGCAATCAAGAATGAGAATGAAAGAGTTCCTACAGGAAGCATGGATTTCAATGAGCGTACTTATCAACTGACGGTAAATGCCTCTACCGATCCATCCATTCTAAATAACGTCCAGATTTCAAGCAATGACGATGGATTCCCGATATCTCTGAAAGATGTAGGGACAGCCTCACTTGTTTTTAAAAAAGCAGCTAGTTATACGTATGTGAATAACAAGCCTGCTATTTCGATCAGTGTGAGTGGAGATACAGGCACAGACGTGCCAACAGTATCTAAAGCGACTACAGCCAAAATCAATGAACTTGTGAGCAGTTTGCCGAAGAATGTACATTTTGAGCTGCTTTTTGCGCAAAATGATCGAGTAGATGAAATGTTTGGAAACCTGACCAAAGAGATGATCATCGCTATTATATCGGTCATTGTGATATGTACATTAGGTTTAAATTTGCTGACTTCTGCATTTGTGGCCTTAGCCATTCCTGTTTCCATCGCCATCGGCTTTATTTTCTTGCCCACAACAGGAATCACGCTGAATCAAATTTCAGTCATCGGATTAATCATCGTGCTAGGGATATTGGTTGATGATGCCGTCGTGGTCAATGACAATATTGAACGCCGGCGCACTGAATTTGGGGAAGATGCTACGGAGGCAGCCATTAAAGGAACGAAAGAGGTTTCCTTATCAATCATTACAGCTACACTAGCTACGGTTGCAGCATTTGCCCCGCTTTTATTCCTGCCGGGCACCATTGGTGACTTTATTAAACCGATACCTACCGTTATTTCGTTAACGATGCTGGCTTCCATGATTATGTCATTAACGATCATTCCTATTTTCCGTCAATGGTATGATCAACGTCGTAAAGGAAAAGAGAATAGTAGGACAGTTAAGCCACCTGGACTTCTGGGGAATCAAATCCAGTCTCTATCCAATGTGTACTCTAAAAACTGGATGCCAAGAATACTGCGACGCCCACTTTTAACAGCGCTTATTGGTCTTATGATGGGTACAGCAGCTTATGGACTACTTGCTGTTGTTCCCATTGAATTATTTCCGGATTCCGATCAAGCGGATGCCACGATCAGTGTAACAATGCCAGAAGGAACATCGTTGCAGGCAACCAATCAGGTTATTAACGAGATTGGCATGTGGGTCAAAAAACAGCCAGAAACAGAGCGGTTGGCGGCAACGGCAGGTGGAGGAGCGCCTCAGCTGTACAGCGATGTTGCAGGTGGTCACGGCTCTGGGGGAGCGGTAAACGGCCAAATTGCTGTCGTTGGAAAAGAAGGGCTATTTGATCTCAAAAAAACAGTGGATAACTGGACCCATACGCTACAAGCTAAATATCCATCTGCATTAATCAGCATTCGTGTTCCCCAATTAGGTATTCCGGTCGGCAGTGCGGTGTCTATCCGTATAAAAGGAGAAGACATGGATAAGCTGCAAAACATGACAACTAAAGTCAAAGAAATTGTTGCGGGAACCCCCGGAGCTGTAGATGTGACCGATAATATGGGGATGCAAAGCTATAATCTGAATTTCCAAATTAATCAGCAAGCCTTGGATAAATATCAGGTTAGCTATTCCGATTTAACGCGTACCTTGCTATTAATGGGTGACGGTGTAAATGTAACGGATTTTGATACGGGTAAGGAATTGCTTGATATAAATGTATATATGAACAAATCAAACCATGATCCTGAGGTATTGTTCCAACAGTTAAGTGTGAACAATGCGGCAAGGGAACAAATCCCCTTATCCCAATTAGCCACGATGAAACCGGACTTTTCCATCCAACAAATCCACCGCTATGATCTGGAACGGACGGTAACGATCTCAGCCAATGGAAATGGGCGTACGGCTACAGAACTCACTAATGACATCCGTAGCAAACTTACAAATACCCAGTTTGAACCAGGCTACACCTGGGAGATGGGGGGGGAAACATCCGCGCAGTCTGATATGTTTAAGGACTTGGGCAAATTAGCTGTGATTGTTATTTTCCTTATTCTCCTCTTGATCACCATGCAATTTTACTCGGTTTCCACACCGCTCATTATTATGACCACTGTTTATCTGGCAGCGGCAGGGGGAATCCTTGGAAGTTTTATTTCAGGGATGCCAATTGGATTCATGAGTATTATGGGTATCATTTCACTTGCTGGTATCGTCGTGCGTAACGGTATCGTGCTGATAGAGTTTATTGAAGATGCGCGGCGTGAAGGCGCTGATTTAACAGACGCCATTCTAATGGCATGCTCTGCCCGTTTCCGTCCGATCTTGCTTACTTCGCTAACTGCGATTGTGGGTATGATCCCTATTGCCACAATAGGCGAGATCTTGTTCAAACCGTTAGCAACGACCATTATTTTCGGACTGATTTTTTCAACTATTTTAACATTGTTTGTAGTTCCGACGCTGTATATGGTCGTAGCTCATCTGAAGCTGAAACGAAAGCATAAGAAGGAAAAGGCTATAAATAGCGATAGCTCAGTGACCTTGTAGGTAAATATAGAAAAGAATATACTTCATTATTTCCTTATTACTATGAAATCGTGCATTAGACGAGTGTCTTAATGTACGATTTTTTCTTTTGTCGATATTGATTATTTCATTGACATAGTCCACAAAAATCATTACTATAATTGTTGCAAAAGTCCACTAAATTGGGGGAGTTATGATCAATATAGATGCTAATATGATAGCGGATATGAGGCGTTTTAATCGGTTCTATACGAATATACTGGGTGTTTTAGATAGACATGTGCTGGATAGCGGATATTCCTTTACCGAGGCCCGTGTCATTATAGAGATCGGGTTGATCGAGCCATGTATTGCGAATACTCTAGTCGAATCTCTTAAAATTGATCGCAGCTATATGAGTAGGATCATTGCTAAATTTTGCAAAGAGGGCTTTCTTGTTAAGGAAAATTCAACGTTGGATAATAGAACAAATCTGATTCGTTTGACTCCTAAAGGAAAAGCATTCTACAACCAACTGAATGAAAGGTCTGATGAACAAATTCTAAAATTAGTTCAAGGACTTTCAGAAGAAGAGATTAAGGAATTACATGCTTCTATGTTGTTAATTCAGAAGAAATTGGATAATTTGGAGAGGATACAGAATGATACGATTTGAATGCGACTATACCGAAGGTGCTCATGAGCGCATATTAAAGCGACTTTTGGAGACTAATGATGAACAAACCCCAGGTTATGGTGTGGACGATCATTGTGAAAAAGCCAGAGCTTATATTAAAAAGGCATGTGACTCCCCAAATGCAGATGTACACTTTTTGGTTGGAGGTACACAGACCAATACCACCGTCATTTCTTCTATTCTGCGTCCGCATCAAGGCGTCGTTGCGGCAGTTTCTGGACATGTTGCGGTTCATGAAACCGGAGCGATTGAAGCTACTGGACATAAAATACTTACTTTGCCAAGCGGGGATGGGAAGATCCGGGCCGAGCAGGTACAAGATTTGTATGACACTCACTGGAATGATGCCGCTCCTGAGCATAGTGTACAGCCAGGGATGGTTTATATTTCCCAACCTACTGAGAATGGAACGATCTATAGTAAATCAGAGCTGGAAGCATTAAGTAGAGTCTGTCAAGAGTGTGGTTTACCACTGTTTATAGATGGAGCCCGATTAGGCTATGGCTTGGTGGCCGAAGATAGCGATGTATCTTTAGCAGATATAGCGAAGCTATGCGATGTATTTTATATTGGCGGGACCAAAATTGGAGCCTTGATGGGAGAAGCAGTAGTCATTCTAAATGATACATTGAAAAAAGATTTTCGATATATGATCAAGCAAAAAGGAGGACTGCTGGCTAAGGGAAGAATGTTGGGCATTCAATTCGAAACTTTGTTTGAAGACGGTTTATACGTTGAAATTTCCAAACACGCTATAGATATGGCAAAACTGCTTCAAAACGGATTATCTGAGCAAGGTTTTTCTTTTCAATACCGTTCTACAACCAATCAGCAGTTTCCGGTTTTACCAGATCGTATACTAAAGGCATTGAGTGAAAAATATACTTACTCCTTTTGGGAAAAGGTTGATGATGCACATAGTGCTGTTCGATTCTGTACCAGTTGGGCTACAAAGAAAGAAAATGTTAAAATGCTGATTCAGGATATTAAAGCATTGCGATAAAGGTCATAGAAAGAGTAATTTATAATTTTAAAGATGTAGAATGACTATGTAATAGCCATACTTCGTTGCATGCATTGCAGCGAAGTATGGTTTTTTTGTGCATTTTACTTATTCCAAAGCGGCTTGTCTTTAGTTCCATGAAAGAGCAAGTGGATATAAAAATGGAAAAACAAGACAAGAGCGGAGGTATAAAATCGGCGTCTAATTCTTTACACTGAATATCTACCGAACCTGCTTGCGGTACTGAAGAGGGGAAAGCCCAGTTATTTTTTTAAAGATTTTATTAAAGTGGGAAGCATGACCGAACCCGACATCCTCTGCAATATGCTGGATTTTGTCTTTGGTGGTTCGAAGTCTTGTTTGGGCCGCTCTGACCCTCACTACGCGGATGTATTCGCTGAAATGAAAACCAGTCAACTTTAGAAAGATACGGCTTAGGTAAGCTGGACTGATGAAAAAGCACGCGGCCACTTGTTCGAGAGTTAACGGTTCATTGTAATGCTCCTGGATAAAAGAAGAAATTTCCGTGATTTTCTGATGCATGGGATGAGGGGAAACAGGTTCACTACGCTCGATCGCTTCTGATCGGTGCACTAGGATCAGCATTTCCAGCAGTAAATGCTGTACGCAACGGTCATGCAGAGGCTGCTTATTCCTGCATTCGGTATTCATCTGTAGGAATAAGCGTTCAACCTCCACTTGCTCTCTCGCAGGTAAGCGAAGCAACGCGGATTGCTGATACGGAGGCAGGTCAAGAATGTCATGATCCTGCTGTGGGAGAAATGTCGGAGAAAAATGAATCAAAATGCGCTCCGTTTCCTGCAATTGTGTGCTGGCGGTAGAGTGCAAGTCATGAGGAAGGATGAATATTAGATCCCCCTTGCGAGCGGTGTATACCTTGCCATTCATAAAATAGATGCGTTCGCCTCGCAGTAAGAGATACAGCTCATAGTTCTCGTGGACATGAGGCCGGGGCATAACTGTGAAACCGGTACGATAGATGTGATGAATGGAGAATTGTTGTTCTCCAATGACATATTTATCTTCTTTCATTTCATTCATGTGCTTCTTCCTTTGCAAATTAAGATAAGTAAGCGCATTCATATACCAACAGTATATATGACAACCTGCCAATGATAAAAGCAGAAAAGATTGATGAAAGGAGGTGAAGGCGCTTCTGAACGTCTCGGATCGTGTTTTTATAAAAATATGCGCTGATGTGAAAGAAAATCTTAGGGAGGAAACAGAATATGAGCAAGCAGCGTACATGGAAAAAGGTGCTATGTAATGTGGTTGTGGGTTCATTGTTGTTAACCTTGTGCCCACCACTAATCCAAGCGGAGACTGCGGTAGGAACAGAGAACGCAAAAGTGGCAAAAGTGGCGACGGATATTCCGGCGTTTCCGGGGGCTGAGGGTGGCGGTAAATATGTTACCGGAGGACGCGGAGGTGAAGTGTATGAGGTTACCACGCTGGCAGACTACGGCAAAGAGGAACAGATAATACCCGGATCTCTTCGTGCAGCGGTCAGCTCCGATAATCGGACGGTCGTATTCCGGGTGGGTGGAACGATTCATCTCAAGGAGCCACTTAAAATCTTGGGAAACAACCTGACGGTTGCTGGTCAGACAGCTCCTGGCGACGGTATAACTGTAAGCGATTACACCACAGGGATTGATGCAGATAACGTCATTCTCCGTTACCTGCGTTTCCGATTGACCGACCGTTACCCCAGTGAGGATGACGCGTTAGGAGCCAGATACCATAAAAACATAATGATTGATCACTGTTCCTTTAGCTGGTCGGTGGATGAGGTACTGAGCCTGTATGACAACGTCAATACAACGGTACAATGGTCCATTGCGTCCGAAAGTATGCTAATGACCACGCATCAGAAAGGTCGTCACGGCTATGGCGGCATATGGGGCGGACGAAATTCCACCTATCATCATAACTTGTTGGCTCACAATGCAAGCCGTAATCCGCGTTTTCCAACCGATAAAAAACAAATCGACGCTGTGGAAATGACCAATAATGTCATTTATAACTGGGGATTTTTCTCTTCATACGGTGGCGGTGAAGGATCGTATAATGTGCTAAATAACTATTATAAGTATGGCCCCAACACATATGAGGACGTTCGCGGTCAAATTTTTGTAGACGTGGGTAGTAAAAAATATAAAACACGCATCTTTATTGGTGGTAACTACATGTACGGCAATGACTCGGTTACGAAAGACAACTGGCAGCTTGGGACATCCATTGGATCAATTATTGATCCTTCCACCCGTTTGGCAGAGCCGATTGAAGTTAGAGGGGAATACGACAACGGAATTTCACCGGATGCGTATGGTCCATACCAAGCGACAGATGCACAGACCGCATACGCTGAGGTGCTTTCCAGCTCGGGAGCCACGCTGCCAAGAAGAGATGCGGTGGACGCCCGAATTATGAATGATGTGAAGAATGGAACGGGTGCGTTTATTAACTCTCCGCGTGAAGCAGGGTGGATTTACGATGATTATAATGTAACCACGACGGAGCTTTCTGACAGTGATCATGATGGAATGCCGGATGAATGGGAACGTGCCAATGGGCTGGACCCCAATAATGCAGACGACCGTAACAGTCAGGAGCTTGCTGGCACAGGGGCGTATGCTCATTTTACCAAGGGCTATACGAATCTGGAGGTCTATTTAAATGATCTAATCGAGAAGCTGTCGGATGGAAAAGAGGTAGATAATCCGGAGGCCGCCGTTCAGGTGTCTGATGCAAGCGGACGTTCACTGAAGCATAACGATATTTTGGAAGCAGGACATAATGCCAGATTAACAGCAACGGCCAAGGACAAAGATGGTATTGCTCACGTTGAGTTTATTATTGACGGTGAACTTGCTGGTAAAGTAGAGACTGCGCCTTATCATCTCGATTGGAACCATGTAACGGACGGTACCCATTATATTGTTGCACGGGTGACCGATCGCAAAGGGACGGCTACCTTTTCCAATCCTGTTACCATTCACGTCAACACGACCACACCTTCGGGAAGCTGGCTCAGTGAAGAGATTGGCTCTGAGGGCAACGATGGTTATATAAAAGGGCATACTCAGGTCTTAAAAGAAGATGCAAGCGGCAGCAGTATAAGACTGAAGTCAGCGGGAGACGTTGACGGTAAGGCAGATATTTTCCATTATGCTTATCAAAAATGGGAAGGTAACACTGAAATTACAGCCCGTGTGGAACAAATTACTCCGGTGGATGATAATGCCGAAGCGGGTGTAATGATTCGTGAGTCGCTGAAGCCTGGATCAAAAATGGCCTTTATGTCTTTAGCATTTGTTAAATATGGCAAACAGGGTATTCTTATCAGTCGTGATCAAACGGATGGTAAGACGAAACGTGCGTCAATGGAGACGTTTATTGCAACGCCATATTCGGTTCGTCTGGTACGACAAGGACAAAAGGTTACCGGCTGGGTATCCGCAGATGGTGTGACGAACTGGGAGAAGGTTGGTGAAACTGTTATAGATGTGCCGGATAATCAGCCGCTATTGTTCGGGTTGGCCACCGATGCATCCAAACAACAAAACGATGTATGGAATTACAATACGTCGGAATTCAGCAATGTCACCATCCGCAACCTGACAGACTCAGGAGGGACTCATCCCACTAGTGTGGTGGTAGCGACCTATGGCCCTGCTGACTTTACATCTCTCCAGGCAGCGATTGACGCAGTCCCTGACGACAGCAACACAAGGACAGTTATCCATCTCAAAAACGGTACGTATCGTGAAAAAATAAAGGTGAATTCCTCCAAAAAAAATCTGAGCATTATCGGAGAAGATCGCGACAAAACGATCATTGCTTTTGATGATACGGCCAAAACGGTGGTGGACGGAAAAGAATTAGGAACAAGCAACAGCTATACAATGCGTGTGCAAAGTCCCGATTTTGTGTTGGAGAATGTCACGGTTGCCAATACAGAAGGAACCGGGCAGGTGCAGGCTGTAGCGTTATATGCCGAAGGTGATCGTGGTAAGTATCACAATGTCAAAATTACCGGCCTACAGGATACGTTGCTTGTGAACCGTGGCAGACAGTATTTTAAGGACAGCTACATCAGTGGCAGTGTAGATTTTATATTTGGAAATGCACCTGCCGTGTTTGATAATTCGATCATACACAGCCTGCGTGCTGGATATGTGACAGCAGCTTCAACAGAAGAGAACAAGCCGGGCTTTGTATTTATTCAATGTCGTCTGACAACAGAAAGTGGTTTGACAGGCAAGGTGGATCTCGGACGGCCATGGCGCCCTTACGCTCATGTTACTTTTTTGAAGACCTATATGGATGAACATATCAAGCCGGGCGGCTGGAATAATTGGGGCAAGGAATCCAATGAGCAGACCGCAAGATTTGGAGAGTTTGACAACTTTGGGCCAGGTGCAGAAAGTAGCGGGCGTGTACCTTGGGCCAAACAGCTTACCGCCGATGAAGCAAGCCAGTACACCGTTGAAGCTGTTCTGAGCGGGACAGATCATTGGGATTGGCGTCTTTAAATTTGATGTTCAATGGTTAAGCGGGGCAAGCGCTTCTAGCGTTCAGCCTCGCTTATTTCTATAGTTTGAGTAGAGGATACATACTTAATTTTCGGCATTGAAGAAACTTGTTTATATGGTAAATGTTTGCTATGTTAAAAGTGCATTTATTTCAAATTGTAATTTATTATTGATTTGGAGGTGTAAGGTATGGCACGTGTGTTAGTAGTGATCACGCCTGCTGAAGGCCATGTTAATCCGACACTAGGATTAGTGAAAAGGTTGGTAGACAGTGGGGAGGATGTTGACTATGTGTGTACGGAAGAATATCGTACGAGAATTCAACAGACAGGAGCACAGATGATCACCTACCCTTTTGTTGATGATGCTTTTTCTAAAGACTCTGATTTAAAGCCAGCAGAATACAAACATCATTATCAATTTGTGTACATGATGGTAAAAGGTATGATTCTTCCGATTATTCCAGAGGTTTTGAGAGTTATTGAAAACAGAACCTATGATTATTTAATCTATGATTCTTTGATGGGCTGGGGAGGCACGATTATTGCTGAGAAGCTAGGAATCCCTGCTGTGTGCTCTATCGCTTCTTTTGCTTTCGTAGAGCCATTGGGATCGGGGCAAGGCATGAATGACAATGATCCGGAGGTAAAGAAGTTGTACACGGCTACGATGCAAATAACGCATCAACTAGCTAATGAGCTTCAGGTTGAGGCTCCAGCTATAGAAAAGATTGCTCCTCATGGCGGGCGCTTAAGAATCGTTTATACAAGCAGCTATTTTCAACCGCAAGCTGAAAAACTGGATCACAGTTTTATTTTTACAGGTCCTTCTATTGTACCGCGTAAAGATGCTCCATCTTTCCCGTTCGAACAACTTCGTGTTCTGCATCCACAGGCGGTTTACATTTCGATGGGTACTATTTTGAATAAAGACTTGGAATTTTATAAGCTTTGTTTTGCAGCATTTCGCGATTTGCCTGTGCAGTTTGTGCTGTCTTCAGGCAATTATACAGACATGGAGCCATTGGCCCCGTGTATCCCTGACAATTTTATAATCAAGCCTTATATTCCGCAATTGGAAATGCTTCAGCATGTGGATGCTTTTGTTACACATGCGGGGATGAACAGTACAAGTGAAGCCTTATATTACAATGTACCGCAGGTCATGATTCCTTTAACATCGGATCAGCCGATCGTAGCCAGTCGGGTGCAGGAACTGGGAGCGGGTGTTGTTGTGGATAAAAATAAGCTTACACCCGCTAGTTTGAGAGCTGCCTTATTAGAGGTATTGAGTCATCCAACCTATAAAGAAAAGGCTTATGTGATCGGCGAATCATTACGTCAGGCTGGTGGGTATAGACATGCGGCAGATACAATTATGAGTCATTTCTCCACCATAGATAAATAAGGCGCAGTCTATATACTGTGATTCCTTTCTTTTAAAGCAGCAGATTTTTCAAACTCTAATTTCTTTGAAATCGCCAGAAGACCAAGGGAGCAGATGATTAGGGCCAAACATACCCAATAGGTGTTTCGGTAACCAATCCATTGAGCGGTTAATCCGCCCATCAAGCTCCCCACCAGTCTTCCAATGGTTGTCGCATTGGAATATAGCGTCGATGCGTACCCTGGAAGAGAGGGCAACAAATCCTGCATGTAACTAATGCCAATGGCAGAAATCACTGCAACAAAGAAGGCTAGAAGAAGTTGCCCCACGAATAGCTGCCACATCTCCGTAGACATAATAACAAGGATATAATAGACAACTCCTGTTAATGCCCCTAAAAATACAAGCAAACGGTTGGAGTATTTAGCTGCTAGTACGCCTAGCATGAGCATCAATGGGATTTCCAAAATTGCACAAATACTGGATACTAGAGCAACGTCACTCGTGTCACCTTTTAAATTGTGAATGATGAACAAAGAAATATTTAAACTGTTCATCCAGTGAGACGTATAGAGCAGAGTAAGAACTAAAAAGGGGATCAGAATCTCAATATTTTTATGTAATGTAATGGTATGAAGTGAAAGTTGATTCTTATGTTTAAGCTGAGCGGGAGGCTGCTGGATAAAAAAGAATAAAAGAACAGCAATGAGAACAAACATAGAGGTCGTTCCCATAAAGATACCTTTAAAGCCCGTATGTGCAATCAAAAAGGAACCAAAAAGCGGCCCGGTAATAAATCCGAGAGAAAACATAGACCGAAGCGTTGAATTAGCAAAGGCGTGATCCGCAGATTTACTGCGATCTACTGCTTCACGTGCACTGGCAAATAACTGCGGCATCCCAGGAGCACCAATGGCCGTAAAGATCGTCATATAAACAAAAAGTACATAAAAATTTTGGATTACAAGATATCCTGCAAAGGCTATGGCATTAAATAACGTACAAATCACCAAAATTTGTTTACGATCTAATCCGGTATCAGAACGTTTGGCAATCAGAGAGCTTATCCATATGCCACAAATCAAAGTTACCGCTGTAAATACACCAAAGGTTCCCACAGATACGCCAAGTGTACTTGTAAAATATACAGCTAAAAAAGGTGCGCTGATGGATATAGCCATGCCTTGTAATAACATGCAGATCATGAACAATGGGTAGTTAGGGATAACAAAAAGATTCTGAATACGCTTTAGCATTTCATTTTTACACTCCTTCCGAATACATACCTATCCCAACCAAACTATATATGACTTTAGCATAATTTGTATATTTACATGGTGTAAAATATTATATATTATTTTTCACTTTGATGAGCAGGACAATATACAGGCAAAGATACTGTAACAGGCTAAGCGTCAAACTCTCCACACCTTCAACTACTAACCTAGCTATGAGATCATGAGATTAACCTGACTGTTCCGCTGTCTTCCGGTAGTCATGATCGTGGGCAAGACAGTAAAGAACAATGTCTATTCGTTCCTGATGATTAGTAGACCGCCCCTTGCTCATAGCTTTCGCTTCCCCATTCCGTACAACTCATAGCGATGTCGCCATTTCACTAAGGTGGTAACGCTGATGTTATGTTTTTTTTGCTACTTCCACACGGCTGCTCTGTCCTGCTTTTAACTCCTGTATGATGGCTAGTTTCTCAATCGCATTGTATGCGTTCTTCTTAGACAAAGGAAAACTCCCCTTCAAGTAGCGGTTTATTTATTAAACCTGCCTACTTGAAGGGGAGCATATCAAAATCGGTAGCCTGTTCCGTAATTTATAATAGCGAGGTTACGAACTTCACCTCCGGAAAGCGGCTATCCGGTCCTTTCATTAAGATTCCGCCTTGATTTTTCAGATACCTATCGAAGAAATCCAGCATATAGGCATTGATAACGGAGTTCGCTCTTTCGGGCGCAATCTTTCCTGTAATGCCCAGCATTTTGAAAATCGGAGAAATGAACTGTACGTCGGCAAAATTCAAGTGCTCCGTATTTTCGATATAGAGGACTTGTCCCCCTTCGTTGACCGCTTCGCGCATCCGTTCAAGCTCCAACTTTTTATCTTCCGTTACTTGATCCTCCCACTCTCTTGTTGAGCCCATACGGTTAAGCTCTGCATCCGTGTAGACCCGGTTATCCATCACCATTTTTAATTTTTCGAAATAGCTTTCCGAGTTGATGAACAAAAACGGCTTTCGCAGACTCTCTCTGTCACGCAGTCGATAAAGCCCTCCATCAAGGTCTATTCCAACCGCGATTCGCGGATCGTAAGAAGCGTCATAGGCCGTCGCTCCGCCGATGGAATGACCGAACACCCCGACATGACCGAGATCAATCCTCCCTTTTAGATGACTTGTAATCTGCCCCGATTGGATGAGCTCGAATTGGTCCAGCGCAAACGCCACATCGCCGGTTAAAACTTTTCCCAACTTGTCGCGATTTCCTCTACTCGTCTGGTAATCATGGGCGGGCGAGAATAAGTCGTTGGTTGTGCTGGTCGTGATTCGCCCGTCCGGAAACTCGGTTGCAAATGTATTGTAGGTGTGGTCGATCACTGCCACGATATATCCATGACTCGCAAGATTTTCGGCTTGCGACGTGTGGAGGAACCTGGAAGAGCCATTGCCGGGATTCGCAAGGATCAGCGGGTATGAAGTCTGTGCCGAAGAGACTTCGGCCCCCGAATAAGCATGACTGTATACGTACTTCAGGTGTTGAAAAGTAAACCCGGGAAGGCCATAGTCCGCGGCCATATAACGTAAAATCTGGGTATCGGGAATAAAGGGAGCGTACTTGCCGATGCCAGCTTGAGCCGGATACCATACCTGAACCATCAATTCCCTTTTGCCTGTCGCGGTTTTGCCAAATGTCTCCTCCCGGCTTGGATCGATGAAATGAAAGACTTGCGTGCCTACCTTCAACTCGCCGGTTGGCGCCGGAAAGTCGAATACGGGAAACACATAGAGGAAGCACGCCGTTGCGATTAGCCCAATCACGATAAAAAGGCGGCCCAGCACCCTACGGATTCGCGAGGCAGTCCGAACGACTTTCAGCGTTATGAAAACGTCTATAAGCGAGAGCATAAGCATCAGGATCGTAAATCCGTATAAAAATAAAAGCTGAACCCTGTATCCTTCGACAAGCAAATGTATCACTAAAAAAATGGAGCCTGCTCCGCTTGTCAGGAGCAAAGCTGGTCTTCGTATACGTTGATTGATAATGAACAGGAGTGCCAACAAACAAGCACTTGAAAAGAATAGCAGCATTTCAAAAAACCTCACGCCAACTCCCCCTTAAAAATAATCCTATCAATGGATTAGTATAGAGGAGCAGCTAGGTTGATACCATTGATCTAGATGACAATTGCCTAACACTCTTGTAAGGTTGCGCGACGATGGCGCAGAAAACGGCATGTAATGTACTGATTCCTGCCTTTCGGCCGGGGTCCGGAAAGGAATGCCCCATCCGCCGCATGTCATGGCCAACGGATGTTGAACAGGTGGGGGGGGCTATTTGACGCTTAACGTAACAGGAGTGGGATGTAGATATGTATGTGGAATTATCCTGTAGGATTTGCTTTAAAGGCTGAACCGATCTACGAACTGCTTGATCAGTTCATTCAATAATCCGGCGGCTTTCGTAGGAAGGCGATGATCAGCTTTCTTAAGGAAAACCAGTTCACTATTTGGTAGTTGTTGATGCAATATTTTGGCATAGGGATGGAAGTGCTTATCTTCTTCACCATAAACGAGCAGGACAGGAAGATGGATTTCCCCGAGCCGTGAGGTACAGTTATACTTCAAGCTGTAACGGTAATATTGTTCGACGTTCCTCGGATTTCCCTGCTTTGCATCGTTGAATAACTTACAGAACAAAGATAACTGTTTCGTTTGTGACCAAGCATTAGAAAGGGCAATCGTACCGATTGTGCCGATTTTGGAAAGAGCAATGCCCAAAGAAATTTTGTTTCTTAGTCGCCATTCGTTTACTTCTGACATTCCACTGATAACAATGCCTCCCCATGCCCGATCTGGATAAGTCAAGAGGAATTCAAGTACTATCGAGCCTCCGGTAGAATATCCACACAGAAATACTTTATCCAGGCTCATCCGGTCCATCAAATGTTTAATATCCAGGGCGATGAGAGGGTAAGTAACGGTCTGTTTGGAAGGCTGACTCTTACCGTGTCCTCTAATATCAAAAGCAATCGTTCGAAAATGAGGCGATAGCCCTTGGATTTGGTATGTGAAATTTAAGCTTGTGAGTACTGGAGGGTGAATGAATAGGATGGCGAACCCTTTTCCGGAATCAATATAATGCATCGAGTATCCGTTTATGCTTGTGGTAGTCATCGTTATATTCCTCTCCCTTTGAAGAATTTGGTTTTACTGAAAAAAATAACTCGTGATATAAAAAACATTTTCGGAATCGTTTTATGACTCTACAATCATAATTCTGATCTCTAAACAATCGAATATATTCTTTTTCATTACGAATATACTCCCCGTTGTCGTACCATTTCATAAACCAGTTACATAGCGGTTTTTTCTTGGATAAACATGGTTCCATAACGACAATGGTTCCGTTAGGCTTTAGAATTCTTTGAAATTCCTTCATGTAACTTGATATTTCATCCGAAGAAATGTGGTGTAATACAGCGATAATAAGTATGTAGTCGAACGACTCATTATTAAATGGGAGCTTCTTACTATTTAAAACTTGAAATGCATGGTGGCTATATAATCGCTTTGCATAACCAATTCGTTGGGTGTCAGGATCAATCCCAACATAATACAATGGGTGAAACATGGAGCAATTTGCTCCAGTGCCGCAGCCAAAATCCAGTACAGTTTGTCCATCAAAAGAAAAATGGGAATGTACATAATCATGGATATATTTTTTAGTAAACCATTTCGGACGGACAAACCAATGATAAAGTCTAGGTGAGAACGGAATGTTAATGGGAATTCACCATCTTTCTAATTATTCGAGTCACTAGAGATAATTTGGCCTATTAGATCAAAAAAATTCATTTCGGAATAATTTTTTTTAGTGTAAGCAAAAATAAAAAATCAAGGGAAAGTGTTTTTCAAAGAAGGGGATACACAAATGGGAATAAAGTATAAAATCGCGATTGTACTAGTGCTAAGTTTAAGTTTACTACTCGTCGGTTGCAGGGCGGACTCCAGTCAACAGCTAAATCAACAAAGCATCAAGTCCCATATCCCAGTGAATAATAAGGCCAAACCGGTCATATTCATCATGATTGATTCTTTAATGGATAAGCCTTTGCAAGATGCGATTCAAGCAGGCCGTGCTCCGGCAATGCAATATCTCCTTAATCAAGGGCAATATTTCCCGCATGTAGTGAGTTCATTTCCCACGATGTCTGTGACAATCGACAGTACATTATTAACGGGAACGTATGCAGACCAACATCATGTGCCTGGACTCGTTTGGTACAGCGACCAAAAGAAACGCATGATTCTCTACGGCAATGGTGCCAAAGAAGCCTTGAAGATAGATCAAATGCAAGTATTTATGGATGCTATTTATCAGTTAAATCAAGTTCATTTGAACAAAAAAACAAAAACAATTCACGAAGAGCTGGCTGACAAAGGAAAAGAATCGGCATCAATCAACGCTATTGTTTTTAGAGGAAGAACGGAACATGACTTAAAAGTACCTCGCTTTATAACGAGCAGCAATCGTGTGCCAGAACAATTGAGAATAACAGGACCTAAATGGTTTTCTTATGCAACTTTTGCACAACTGGATCCAAAGAATAGCTGGAATACTCCTCCGTGGAAAAAATTCGGGATGAACGACGAGTTTTCCGCAAAAGATACCGCTTTTCTAATCAATCAAAAAAAACTTCCAAGCGTAACTGTCACATATTTTCCAGAAAATGATAGTTCGGTGCATAAAAAAGGCCCGGCTCAGTTGGAAGGAATTGAAAAAGCGGATCAAGCGCTGCAAACCGTGTTGAACGCATACGGTTCGTGGGAACAGGCTGTAAAAAATGCGATATGGATTGTCATGGGTGATAGTGCGCAAAGCGCGGTTTATGATGATCGACAGGTAGCGACTGTTGAGATAAAGCCGCTGTTAAACCATTACCGCATAGCAAAATTAAATCAATCAGTAAAAAAAGAAGATCAAATTGTCATTTCCACGAATGAACGAATGGCTTATGTTTATGCGATTAATGATAACGTCGAGTTATCTGATGTAGTGAAGCGCTTACAAAAAGAGGAAAAGCTCGACATTATCGCTATGAAAGATGGTAAAAACAATATTCATGTTACAAAGGGGAAAAAGGGTAAGCTATTTTCTTATCATCCTGGTGGAAAATACACCGATGAATATGGACAATCATGGACATTGTCGGGCGAAGAAGACCTTGTGGATATTACGATAAATAACAACCGGATCAAATATGGAAAATATCCAGACGTTTTGGCGAGGCTGCACGGGGCAATGTATTCACATGGAGGTAGATATATTGTCGTCACGGTACAACCCGGATATGAACTCGTCGGTGAAAGTTCTCCTACCCACATCGGAGGGGGAGCTCATGGTTCGCTGCATGAAAAAGATTCCCTTGTCCCATTAATTATTTCCGGAACGAATACACGCCCCAAAACACTGCGAATCGTTGATATAAAAGACTGGATTATGCAATTGGTGAATGGATAAGTTTATTTATCTTATTTGGATAGGGGATGATTTTACTGTCATCCCCTACGCAGATGGACAGAAGAATGTATACGGAGTTTTTCAATCTGCCTGTTTAGAGGCTTTCGTAGCTTTTATGACTGCGGAAACAATGTAATCATCCACGTTTGCGCCAGGTACCCAATCTTTGATGAATGATTTGGATTCATCTTTAGGTTCGATACTAATACTCGTAAATCCACTTTGCTGCAGCATGGATTTCACTTCTTCCAATGAAGAGGCGCCGGAAATACAGCCGGAATATAACTCATTTAGGTCATTTTTTATTTCTGAAGGAAGTTTTGCAGTGGTAATGATATCGGAAATTGCTAATCTGCCGCCAGATTGCAGAACACGATAGGCTTCGTTGAAGACCTGCTGTTTATCCGGTGAAAGGTTTATCACGCAGTTGGAAATAATAACGTTTACTGTACCATCCGCTACTGGTAGATGCTCGATTTCACCTAGACGAAAGTTGGTATTTGTGAAATTCCCTTTGACTGCGTTACTGCGGGCGCGGCTGATCATATCCGGAGTCATATCGACCCCGATGACCTTGCCGTTGTCCCCTACTTGGCGAGAAGCCAAAAAGCAATCGAAGCCGCCGCCACTGCCCAGATCGAGGACAACTTCTCCTGCTTTCAGTTCTGCAATAGCTTGCGGGTTACCACAGCCAAGTCCGAGATTTGCTCCTTGAGGGACAGCTGTTAACTCCTCAGTCGAATAACCCATTTGCGATGAGAGGCTATCCGCATCTGACGGAGATCCACAGCAGCTGCCTGCTGGGGGGGGGGGATTGACTTCCTTAACAGCAATCTGTTGGTAATGGTTCCGTACATTTTGGCGAATTTCATCATTCGTAAGTTTATTCATATCAAAACACTCCTTTAATTTGGATGGGGGAGGTGGAATAGAATTTGAATGCTCTTATGTTTTAGTTAGCAGCAAGGCGCGCAGCAGATAGAGGTTTGCACTGGCTTTGGAAGAAAAAAGTCAAAAGACAAACGAACTTTTTTTTGGGGATTTGAATTTGACCATTTCCATACGGACTGAGATCGGTGCTGCTTTTCTAATTCGTGAGCGTTCATCAGGTATTCTGCAACATATATGTTGTCGATCATTTTTACAAACCTCCAGAAGTTAAAATATTGTAAATTGCAAGTATTAAAGGGGTTATCCTCTTACCGGAAAACAACATTTACTGGATTGGGCCATGGCATCGTTAAAGAGTTTCACAGATCGAATCACGGTTTCTTTTTCAAAATCAGATAAAAACGAAAAGACCTCGTTCAAGTACTCGTTCATTTGTGCGTCAATAGTAGTCGCTACATATTTACCTTCCACGGTAAGAGACAGGGTATAGACTCTACGATCGCTAGGGTCCGGCGTTTTCTCAACCAGATTCATCTTGGTCAAGCTCTGAACCTGTCTGCTAAACGTAGTGATATCTGTTCCAAGGGTTTCAGCAATTTGCTGCATGGAAGGTTTATGCTGACGGTCAATTTCATAAAGAATATGACTTTGAACCGGAGAAATGTCATGCCCACCCACGGTACAACAGTTTTTGTTCAGTAAACCTAAACGACGGGTCATGTTTTGAAATAATTCTCGTGTATTTTCCATGTATGTTTCACCTCATGCCTTAGTTATACGTTATTCATTTGCAAATTGCAAGTATTATTCGTTCTTGATATTAAAACCGAACTCCATTAGTATATAAGCATATAGTTATATAAGTGGAAGGGGGTCACATATTGGATCAACTTGGCTACGTAGCCGATCATTTAAAGCTATTGGGCGATAAAACTCGGCTGGCTATGCTTTCCCTGCTAAGAGAGAGAGAATGGTGTGTTTGCGAATTTGTAGATATCTTTGATATGTCGCAGCCAGCAATTAGCCAACATTTGAGAAAATTAAAGTCGCAAGGAATTGTAAAAGAAGAACGACGAAGTCAGTGGGTATACTATTCCTTAAATGTAGACGACAAGCCGCATATTCAAGCCGTTCTTGAGCGTATGCCAGACTCCAAGCAGATTTTAAAATGGCTGAATAAAGAGGAGCCGATAGCATCTTGTGGGCCGGATTCATCAGCTTGCTGCTCATCCTAAAGGCTGCTCCGTTTAACTCCTTGCAGGGATAAAGATGTTTTCAATATAAGTATATGTTTATAAGGTAATGTAATGGAGGTTTAAAACATTGATTTTGTTGGCATGCATTATATTTTTAGCCACTTTAGTGTTGGTGATCTGGCAGCCTAAAAATCTGTCTATCGGCTGGTCTGCCTGCGGCGGTGCCATACTCGCCTTGCTGGTGGGTGTCGTCGATTTGCATGATGTTTGGGAAGTTACTCATATTGTCTGGAATGCGACACTGGCTTTTGTAGCCATTATTCTGATTTCGTTGGTGCTTGATAAAATCGGCTTCTTCGAATGGGCGGCGCTTCACATGGCACGAGCTGCGCGAGGAAGCGGAACCCGGATGTTTGTTTATGTGACCATTCTTGGCGCCGTTGTTGCTGCTTTTTTTGCGAATGACGGTGCGGCCTTAATACTGACACCGATTGTACTGGCGATGGTTCGGGCACTTAAATTGGATGAGAGAATGGTTTTTCCTTTTATCATAGCGAGCGGTTTTATTTCAGACACGACGTCGCTTCCGCTTGTGGTCAGCAACTTAGTCAACATTGTGTCAGCTGATTTCTTTGGGATCACCTTTATGGAATATGCGAGTCGCATGATTGTACCTAATTTATTTTCTTTAGCAGCCAGTATAGGGGTACTGTATCTTTTTTTTCGCAAAAGAATTCCGAAAACGTTTGATGCGGCACAATTAATCACGCCTGCGGAAGCGATTAAAGATCCAAAAATGTTCCGTATGTCCTGGATCGTTCTTGCGGTTTTGTTCGTTGGCTACTTTGCATGCGAATTTTTTAACATTCCCGTTTCGGCGGTGGCTGGTATTATTGCTATCTTTTTCTTATTGATGGCGCGTAGAAGCCCTGCAGTGCCGATGAAAGAAGTCATTAAGGGCGCTCCATGGGCTATCGTATTTTTCTCCATCGGAATGTATGTTGTGGTGTATGGTCTACGTAATGCCGGTTTGACGGATCTGCTGGCCCATGTGATTCAAGCGGCTGCTGATCAAGGTATGTTTGTGGCCACCATGGGCATGGGTTTTATTGCGGCGATTATCTCGTCGGTCATGAATAACATGCCTACGGTCATGATTAATGCGCTTGCCATTGATGCCACCCATGCAACCGGTATGGTCAAAGAGGCGTTGATTTATGCTAACGTGATTGGATCGGATCTGGGGCCGAAAATAACTCCGATCGGTTCATTAGCCACGTTGTTGTGGCTGCATGTGCTCCGTTCGAAAAACGTAAAAATTTCTTGGGGGACTTATTTTAAGACAGGCATTGTCTTAACCATTCCTACACTTTTTATGACCCTATTGGGCTTATACCTGTGGTTAGTCATTTCATAATTGAACATTGAAGGAGACATTAATGATGGAAAAGAAGACAATTTACTTTTTATGCACTGGTAATTCTTGTCGCAGTCAAATGGCAGAAGGCTGGGCCAAAAAATACTTGGGAGACCGTTGGAATGTATACAGTGCGGGCATTGAGGCACACGGCCTTAACCCTAAAGCGGTGCAAGCGATGAATGAAATAGGGATCGATATCTCCGGACAAACTTCAGATATTATAGATCCTGCTTTGCTGAACAGCGCGGATTTGGTTGTGACCTTGTGCGGAGATGCTGCAGATAAATGTCCTATCACACCTCCGCACGTTCGTCGTGAACATTGGGGATTTGATGATCCAGCTAAAGCACAAGGAACAGAAGAAGAGAAATGGAGCGTGTTCCAGCGTGTACGGGATGAAGTCGGGGCTCGTATTCGGAAATTTGCGGAGACTGGTGAATAAACAAGGTACACAGCTATAGTATTTCAAACAAGCACGCCTCCTTAAAGAGGTGGTGCTTGTTTGGCGTTTTTTTCCTTCACAGAATACTCTTCCAGCACCTTTGTTTTATCTCCATAGATCCTATCCAAATGATCTTCTCCCCATAAGCAAAAACGATCAAGCAGATCTTTAAAATCCCATCCATATTCACTAAGCTCGTACTCCACTTTGGGTGGAACCTGGTTATAAATGATGCGGTGGATGATTCCATCCTTTTCAAGCTCTCTAAGCTGTTGGGTAAGCACTTTTTGGGTGATTTTGGGAATGAGTTGACGAAGTTCGTATGTACGTTTTCTGCCGCTGGTTAAATGATGCAGGATGATGCCTTTCCACTTTCCACTGATGACCTCTAAAGTTGCCTCGATCCCGAGCATATAGGTTTTGGCGTTGTCTTCCATAGACTTTCCCCCTCTCCGATCTGTAGTCCTAAAAGCACTAAGGAACCTTAAAGTACCTACAGTACATTAAAGTGCGTACTTCACACTCTAATGTATAACATCCATAATAGCATCTGTAGACAGGGTTCAACAATTATGAGGAGAAAGAAGGTTACGGATACATGAAGGTTCTATTGGTCGTCACGCATCCTAGAGAAGATTCACTTACCCTCGCGGTCATGAATCGTTTTGTAGAGGGATTGAAAGAGAATAAGCACGAGGTAGATATTTTGGACTTGGATCGGGATGGATACAATCCGGTGTACAGCGCTGCAGATGAGCTGGATTGGAATACGACCCATAAACAATATGCTCCTGAAACGCGGAAAGAGATGGATAGAATTGCAGCTGCGGATGCTCTGGTCTTTGTGTTTCCACTATGGTGGTACAGTGTCCCTTCCATGCTAAAAGGGTACCTGGATAAAGTCTGGAACAAAGGTTTACTTCAGGAATTTACGACGAAGCAGGTTTTGTGGATGTGCTTGGCGGGAGGGACGAAAGAACATCTGATCAAGTATGAATATCACGATTTGGTTACTAATTATTTGAATAAAGCCATTGCTGGTTACGCAAGAGTAAGAGAGTCCAAGGTGGAGTTCTTCTATGATACTTTGTCCGAGTCGAAAGAATACATTGAAGGTTTACTGGAGCACGCTTATCAATTAGGTCGGGCATATAAGTGAATTTTATTCTGATAACAATGAGAGTTTAATATTATTGGGGATTTTTGCAAAATCCTGATTATGGAAAAAGGGTTAAGGCTCGTTAGACGGCACTTAACCCTTTTTTATTTTATAGACGAGACTCTATCCTTTTATAGGCTCGTGCATAGGTGTTGATGGTGCCCCTTGCATAGATAACCCGCCGCCAGTTGTGTTTGCTGGAACAACGGGATGTGGTGAGCCCTTTTCAGAAGCAGTGCCCGCAGTCTGCTTGGCTAGCTTCTGTTTCTCCCATAGGGCTCTGGCGATCACCAACATGGAGAGTATACCCACATATAGTAACAGAGAACCGAGTTCGGGAAGCATCTCCTGCAAAGGTGCACCACGCAGACCCATGGTGCGCAGGAATTTGTACATCCATACGAAGGGAAAGAAATCACCGATTTGAATCGCTAAAGGTGGAAACAGTGATCTGGAAAGAACAGCCCCTGATAAAACAAAAGCAGGCATGAGTATCATCACCATTCGGCCAATGGCTATTCCCGGATGTGCAGCGCCCCATGCAACCAGGACATTGATACAAACGGTACCGAATACATACAGGACAACCGGAATCATAAAGAGAATCGGATTGGCCTCGAAACGGCCTCCCCCAAACACTTTGAGCATCCCGAGAGAGAAGATTAGGCCAGCCGTTGAAAACAGCGTATAAGGAAGCATACGCAGCAGGATGTTGAACGGATTTTGCAGCTCAGCAGCCAGCCTCTTGGAAACCCGGAGTCTAGCGACCAGAGGTAAGCTATTTATATTCAGTATCATAAAAGAGAACATACAAGTGAATGCAAGTATCGTCGTATTCTGATAGTCATTGGTTGGATTAAACAGGGAACGCACTTCCAAGGCGATACCATTGAGGGCCCCTTGGGCCTGTTCTGTGTTCATTCCGGTTTTCAACATAGCTGGAACAGACAATTCCATATTCTCAGAAACGCTAATTTCCTGCATAGCTGTACGAATCGAAGTAATAGATTGAACATTGGTATTATCGAGAATGAGACCCACGCGGCTGGAAAGGGAACGATTGTGATTATCCTCTAAACCATGCGGCAAGGAAATAACAGCCAAATATTGCTCGTGATAAAAATACTGTTCTGGGTTGTCCGTATACGAAACAATCTCAGCTACGTTCATATACGGGGAAGCATCTATTTTCTGAATGAACTCACGGCTGTAAGCTGTGTTATCTTGATCCACTACTACCACGTTAGCGTCGTTAATTTGGCTGCTTGGGAGCAACAGTGAATACCCCAGTACGGCAATCAACGGGAAGATAATAGCTATGATCGGATACTTGGAGTGAACCAGATACGACCATTCATCACGAAGAGATTTCATTTGTATTCACCTCAACTGTCATGCCTGGTAGCAAAGCTGCTTCTCTTGTTACATATACACGTACCTGGAATGTAGCGGTATCTGCTTCTCCTTTTTCACGGGACATCTTCACATTAGCGAATTGTGGTGCAGCAGTTACATAGCGTACCGTACCTTTCAGGTCCTTATTGAGACCAGAGATATGAGTTTTAATTTCTTGATTGGCCTTGAATTTCCCCGCTTGTTCTTCATTCACATAGAGATCGTAATATAAATCGTTGGTTTCCAGGGTAATCACAGGAGCCCCTTGCGCCACATTTTCGCCTACTTTGGTACTAATTGAAGTAACCTTGCCATCCTGTGGAGCTTTTAACACCAGGCGTTCTTTTTTGAGCAGCAACGTTTTAAGCTGAACCTCCTGTGCGTCTTTTTGTTGCTTTAAGAGGTCAATAGCCAGCTTCTGATCCGCCAACTGTTGACGACTCTGCTGAATGGTTTCCAGTTGGGTTTTGGAACGATCGACGGACAATTGGGCACCGCGAATTTCTTCCTCGGCTTGTTTTACCGAAACGGCTGCTTGTGTCGTCTGTTCACTGGCCTGCATACGTTCTTCAGAAGTGGCGCCATGAAGTAGCTTTTGAAGAGACTCTTTTTGCTGGCTCAACTGATTTGTCGCTAAAGTCAAAGAGGATTCGGCATCATCCAACGCTGCTTTGGATGCACTTCCTGCATCATAGAGTGCTTTATTACGCTTATAGTTGGTCTGAGCCGTCTGAACGTTTTTGGTGGCTGAGGCTACGGCAATTCGTTGCTGCTGAACATCTTCATCCCGAGCCCCGTTATTGACCTGTTGTTCCGCGGCAGTGGCTTGACGCTCAGCCGCTTGTGCCCGCTGTAATGCCGCCTGACTTTTACGCTCAGTCACTTGAGCTTGCGCGATATCTAGCTGTGCCTGTTTTTCCTGAGTTGCTGCTCGTGTATACCCTAAATTGATGGATTGTTGTTGTTGGCTGATTTGCGTATTGAACTGGGCGATTTGTGTCCGCAGCTGCTCAATTTGCAGATCCACATCTGTGGAATCCAAAGTCATAAGGACAGTTCCTTTTTTCACCTTAGTTTCTTCTGTTACCGGGATGTTCAGGATTTTGCCGCCTACTTGTTCAAACGATACATGAATGCTATCCGCATTTAGTGTTGTGCCTTTAACGGATCGAGAAGCATTGACTTGATCTTGTCCGTTGGTCTGAAGCAGGAACCCCCCGCCGATAAGGCAGGCAATAGAAATGACAGGGATGATGAGGCTGGTGACTTGTGTGCGATTCATGAGTAATACACTCCTTAAATTCCTAAAATGAGTTAAACATAGACTCGAATAAATATCCTGATATGTACATTTTATTTATTCTTTTATTTAATAATTTAAAAGTTAGTTGGCTAACTAAAATACAAAATTAAAACTTATTCTGGTTTTGCTGCTTTATATATCTCTTTTGCTTGAGGGATGCCGCTTTCTATTTTTTGCAGTAATGTCAGGAGCAGCTCTTTTTCATCGGTGGACAGGTGGCTCATCAGTGTGGAAGTGCATGTAAAATGTATAGGCAGCAGTCTTTCCATCATTTCTGTTCCTTGTTCTGTCAGTTTAACAATGCTCATACGGCGGTCGGAAGGATGAACAGATCGAATAATAAGCCCATCGCGTTCCAGACGGTCAACGAGACCGGTAACGGTTGGCTTGCTAACCCCTACTTTTTCCGCAAGCTCTGTAGCCAGCAACCCTGTATGGATGTTGCGATACAGAAGAATTAATATTGAAAATTTCCCATGAGATATACCGAACTTCTCAAAACCCTCAAAACTGACTTTAAAGACGCTGGAAGATACCCGCATAAAAAATAGCATAGCTTCCGTCGCTCTTACATCAATCTCGGGGATACGCATAGAAAATTCTTGCAGAGCCTCACGAGTGGGCAAGTCCCGTAAATCAAAATCCATAAGGTTCTCCTTTCTTCTTACAGTATGTTCCAATCGACAAATTAGTTAGCCGACTAATCTTAATCTATTCAAAAATGAATTTCAAGCTAAATTTTGTTAATCGTCATGCGATTTTTCACCATATGGAGGTTGTTCGTGCAATGGTTCAAGCTTTTCCCTACATTGATATTTACAATGAAGTGCTTGATAATAAGTGGATATCGCACGAGAACAAAAACCTAAAGTGAGGAATCTGGAATGACGACAAAATTATACTACACTGCTCCAAATCTTACGGAGTGGGACACTCATATTACACAGAGCATGGAAAGAGACGGAAAATATTTGGTTATGCTGGAGGAAACGGCATTTTATCCGCATAGTGGAGGCCAGCCTTGTGATACAGGAATAATTCAGGACGTCCGTGTATTAGATGTTGTTCTCGAAGATGGGGACATTTGGCATCAGGTAGATCGTTTGCCGGAGGATCGGAAAGTGACCTGCCGATTGGATTGGGAACGCAGATTTGATCATATGCAGCAGCATAGCGGGCAGCATTTGCTGTCAGCGGTTTGTCTGGAGTTGTTGGGTGCGCGTACTGAAAGCTTTCATCTGGGACAAGAGTATGCCACGATTGATGTGAACTGTTCGGATATAACATCTGCGCAATTATCGGCAATCGAACAGGAAGTAAATCAGCAAATATACAGTAACCGCAGCATAAAAAGTTTTTTTGTAACCAGTGAGCAATTGAAGGATATTCCGCTGGTGAAAACGCCCAAAGTGACGGAAAATATTCGGATTGTCGAGATCGAGGGTATTGAATATAATGCTTGCGGCGGTACACATGTAGCTCAGACCGGGGAAATTGGGATCATTAAATGCTTAAAATGGGAGAAGCAGAAGGGGATGGCAAGAATCCATTTTAAATGTGGCATTCGCGCACTCCAGGACTTTAACGATAGTGTTCAGATATTGGACGTGTTATCTACGAAGTTCAATACCGGGCGAAAAGATATTTTGACCCGATTCGAAAAGTGGGAGCAGGAGCATAAGCAGCTTAAGGCGCAAGTGGAGCTCCTACAAGAGGAAAATGCTTCGTACCAGGCGAAAGAGTTGCTATCTGCTGTGCAGGGGCATGTTCTTGCTCGTGTATTCGAACAAAAATCCCTTCAGGACATGCAGCAATTGGCTACCAAGCTGACAGCTGAGCATGATCTGCTTGTTTTATTTGCCACAACTGCAGAAAACAAAATCATTCTGGCACATAACGGCACCCAGTCTGTTGCCTGCGGAGCATTTTTGAAAGAGAATCTGGGCGCGTTTCACGGTAAGGGGGGCGGTAGCAACCAATCTGCTCAGGCTGCATTCCCGTCCCGCGAAGACCTTTTAAATTTCTTTGAAACGGCCCAGCGGCAGTTCATTCAGGGCTGATGTAATGGAGGATTAGTGACGCAGCGGCAGCTTCCACTTTTCCTTTTCTGTAAATAAAATAAAAGAAAAAATAAGTGCAACAACAGCACCCCAAACGGCTTTATCTCCAATCGTCAAAGTCAGAAATCCCCCCAGCAAAGCCCCTACCAAGAAGGCTGCCAAGATGACACCATAACGCATCGCTCGAATGGCAGCGTTCGTGTCCTTGGTTGTTATGGCGATATACACAGCCTCTATAGCTGATCGGAGGTTGCCGGTGCTGACAGTAGAGGTGTACGGCACATCAATGAGCTTGCGGAAGGAGGTCATTTGTACGGAAGCGACGAACGAGACGATTACCACCACTACCGTATTGGGAACTCCTTGTGGAATCAGTCCCACGATGAAAAAAATTGCAATTTCCAGTAAAATAATTGCGCGGGTCCAGTCCGGAGTTAGACGGTGGGTTGATTTTCGTTTAATCCCTTCAGCAACAAAAACACCCAGTGAAAAGGCGATCAGGGGTGGGATATAGGATAACGCCTGAATCCAGTGCCCCTGAATGACTTTGACAGCCAGCAGCACGATATTGCCTGTCTGTGCGTTGGCGAAAACACCGCCTCTTCCAACAAAGGTATATGTGTCCAAAAAGCCCCCTACTAATGATAGTAAGGCGCCCAGTCGTAACGATTCGGACGTTACCTGATGTAAATGGATTTTGCCTTTCATAATCACGGCATAAGCCTCCTATGCTAAAACGTCGATTCTTTCAAGTTAGCACGTCAATCCAGAACCGCACAATTAAATTAGTCACTTCAGTATGAAAATGGCACAAAGAAGCCGCATCAAGTCCCATGTAAATGAAAAGGACGTGAAGCGGCTTCTTTGGGGATGCTCGTTTTTAGTCCCCACACGGGACTTTAAAGGGTGCTTATCGCAGGGCTTGAACGAGCGCTTCGCCAAATGCCTGTGCGCCATCTGGACCGTCGGCCGTAATAATGTCGCTATGCGCAACGACATGCTGCGCCACATATTCGGCTTGATGCGATTGGAGCTGATCTTTTTGTACATCCACTGGATAGCATGTAGCCGTTCTACCAGAGAGTAGTCCAGTTTGAGCCACGGCTACAGAGCCTGCGCAGATGCCAGCCAATAAAGTCTTTTGCTCATGAGTTTGTTTTAGCAGAGCTTGGAGATCCGCGTTATTCCACAGATGGTCATTCGTACCTGATCCGCCGATCACAGATACTACATCATAATCAGCCAGCACAGCGTCTGTAAAAACAAGATCAGCTATCGCTTTACCGTTGTAGTCACCCGTGATTTCGCCTGTTTTTGTACTAGCTAGCGTCACAGTAACACCTGCTTGCTCCAGTGCTTCCTTTGGTTTAAACAATTCATCCTCATTAAAGCGCTCTGGGGGTATAATAAAAAGAGCTTTTTTACTCATATTGTATTCCTCCTTGAATGTGTAACGTTATCTACTATTGTAGGGTGGACTCGTCAGGCTGTGAAGAATGCACTTTCAAGTACGGAGGTTACCTGCAGGTTACTATTAGAGTGCAAGACCATGATGATTTAAAAGGAGTTAGTTGATATATGACTGATACGCTGAGAGAAGAAATACGGGAGAAAATCGTTAACGGAGACTATAACTGCGAAAAGGAACTAACCTTGTCAGTGTTAAGTGGAAAGTGGAAGGTCGTCATTTTATGGCATCTGGGTGTGGAAGGGGCGCACCGTTTCAGTGACCTGCAAAGGCTGTTTCCGAAGCTGTCGCATAAAGTGCTGACCAATCAGCTGCGGGAGTTGATGGAGGACGGTATTGTGCACAGGGAAGTGTATCCCGAGGTACCTCCAAAGGTGGAGTATTCGATGACCGAGCTGGGAATGACGATTTTACCCATTGTGGAGATGATGTATGACTGGGGGAAAAAACGGGTGCAATCCATTTGTGAGGAAATGCAACGCAGCGGTGAGGGGGACGTTTAAAGTTCCTTCATATGAAAAATAGAACGCCTTGCACTATGAGTACAAATTGCACTTAGAGCAAAGGCGTTCTTTGGCATGTTAGCAGTCTGTGTGTGTTTATCATGTTAGTTTAGGAAAAATAGCTGTAGCCCATATGGATCATTGCTTTTCAAGTGCTGGTAGAACCTCAATCCAACGTGTAGCCCAAGTACCGATATGGTCAAACAAAGGAGCTAAATCGCGTCCCTTATCTGTAAGAGAATATTCAATCCGTACAGGCTTCTCAGGATAAACCATACGTTGTATGATCCCTTCTTCCTCCAGCTCTTTCAAACGGTCGGAAAGGACCTTTCCGCTTAAATTAGGGATTGAATTCTCAATAGCGACGAAACGTTGCGGACCATTGGTTAGTTGAAATACGATCAACACCGTCCAACGCTTACTCAGCAGCTCCATAGCTTTTTCAAACCGTGGGCACATCTGCGGAATGTTCATGTGATCACCTCATGCTCCTATTATTAACGATTCACTGTTAAAAGTAAATGATTTTACTTTACATAAATTTATTACTTGACGAAACGGCATGATATAAATATACTTTGTTACATAAAGTAACTTATTAGCTCTGATACGGATATCCATATATGAATACTTAAAATTTGAACTTATTTTGATATTATTAATAATGTAATTAAATGGACAGGTGCGGACTAATCGTTGAGGTCATGGTTTGGGCGTAGGGGGAAGTCAGATGAAGCTGGAATGTGAAGTGTGCGTAGTTGGAGGAGGACCCGCAGGGACTCTGTTATCCTGCCTACTGGCGGAGCAGGGTGTTTCAACGATATTGGTTGAGCGGCAGAGCGTGCCCGGAAAGGCTTTCCGCGGTGAAATTTTAAATGATGAGGGTCAGGAAGTGATCCAAAAACATAAGCTGCTCGAACAAATTCATGAGGACTATGTTCTCGCCTCCACAAGAATCGAATATTGGGAGCATCAGCAGCAGGTGAAGATGGTCAAGCCAGCATCAGCAGATGGTAATGTGGGGGTTCATATTCCACAGCCTCGATTTTTGGAGGCTTTGCTCAAGCAGGCGTCAACCTACGAGTCCTTCCGTTACCTGGCGTGTACAACGGTGACTGCGTTGGAAGGTAACAGCGAGCAGGGCTACACGGGCTTGATCGCCCGCGATAAGAACGGTCATGAGATCACGATTGACAGTTCGTTGATTGTAGGGGCAGACGGTCGCTATTCGACTGTGCGCAAGCTGGCGCAGATGCCTGTGACGAACATTCGACACGGCTATGATCTGCTATGGGCGAAAATTACGGCACCTGCTGGGTGGGAGCCCGTCACTCGTCTGGCACGGGTCAATGGAGATCAGTTGGCTTTATTCTCTCAGGCTGAGGGCTATATTCAAATTGGCTGGAATGTAGAGGAAGGCAGCTTTCCAACCCTATTTAAGCAATCCTTTGAACCATTTATACAACGGTTTACAGAGGCTTTTCCGGATTTGAAGCATAGTGTGCATGATCATATTCGTTCATGGAAGGACTTCGTACCGTTGGATATTTTCAGCAGCCGCAGTGACACCTGGGCGCAGAACGGACTGGTCCTTATTGGAGATGCGGCGCATACCATGACACCTACCGGAGCTTTTGGCTTGAATGCAGCTTTGAAGGATGCCGATGTGCTAGCCAGTGAGCTTCTTCGTTTACGACAGAAGAGCTATACCGCAGGAGACCTAAAGGCGTTCGAAGACGGACGACGACAAGCTGTCACCGAGCTTCAGGAACGGCAGCTGACGATGGAATCCACGTTTCATGAACATTTCTTACACATAGTTCAATGATTTATACGCTGACAATAACGATTAGCCTTTGAAGAATTAGGCATTTTCTATATAGAGCTCATATAAAGGATGGTGTAGAGTGATGAACCAAAAAGATATAGCTACGCTACTTAACGATAAAATTCAAACCGTTCGCGGAGTGCAATCTTCGACGATTTTGGTAGGACCGATCAAGCTGCCAGTTAATTTGGAAGGAGAAACGGTTGTTTTTCAGTGGTACTGCTGGTTGCCTGTCCGGGATGAGGAAGATCGTCAGGATTTACTGAATGCCACCGCTGAGACGATTGTGAAGCGATTGTCCACACTGGATTTGGCAGAGGGACAACAGTCAAGCGTTTTGGTGTACGGTGATCTTCAACAGTCGGAAAATGCATTAGTTCGCATGCATAGTATTTGCCATACTGGAGATATTTTTGGTAGCAAGCGTTGTGATTGCGGATTTCAACTCCACCAGTCCATGAAAATGATCGTGGAACATGGAACGGGTGCATTGTTCTATCTGGCTAATCATGAAGGCCGCGGAATCGGTTTGTTTAGTAAAGCAATGGCATATATTCTGCAGGAAGAAGGCATGGATACTGTAGAAGCTAATCATCAATTGGGTTTTGAAGATGATACACGCAACTATGCGGATGCCATTAGTGTGCTCCGTCACCTGAGACAAAAACCTGTAACCCTGATTACAAATAATCCTAAAAAAATGGATGCCTTGAAGAAATCGGGTATGAATGTGGCGGGTCGCATGCCGCTCTGGGGTGATGTGTCGCAATATAATGAACGGTATTTGAATACAAAAGTGGAACGATCCGGCCATTTGCGGGATTCCGATCTCAGGGAGGTTCTATGACCACTCACGAAAAATATATGCGCCTGGCACTGGAAAATGCCAGAAGTGCAAAAGGGCAAACAGAACCGAATCCGCTCGTCGGATCAGTCATTGTTAACAACGGTCGTATCGTTGGGATCGGCGCTCATCTGAAGCCCGGCGAGCCACATGCCGAGATTCATGCGTTGCGTATGGCGGGTGAACACGCTCAGGGAGCGACGATTTACGTAACGCTGGAGCCGTGTTCCCATCACGGCCGGACAGGCCCGTGCGCGGAAGCGATTGTGAAGGCTGGCATTCGTCGAGTGGTGATTGCAGCGCTGGACCCGAACCCACTGGTTTCCGGCAGAGGGGTACAGATTTTGAAAGATGCAGGCATTGAGGTCATTGTTGGAGTATGTGAGCAGGAATCCATCCGCATGAATGAAGTGTTCAATCAATATATCGTGAGCAAGCGTCCTTTTATTACGATCAAATCGGCAGTAACGCTGGACGGTAAAATTGCAACCCGGACCTCGGAAAGCAAATGGATTACATCTGAGGCTGCACGGGAGGACGTGCATCGTCTTCGTAACGAGCATGTGGGAATCCTGGTCGGTGTACAGACGGTGATTCACGATAATCCTCAGCTTACGACTCGTCTACCGGAAGGACGGAATCCGATTCGCATCATTCTGGATAGCAAGCTTCGTATTCCATTGGATGCCCGTGTCATTACAGATGGGGAGGCACCTACCTGGATATTCACAGGACGCGTTTATGATGAAGGCAAGCGTAGCCAGTTGGAACAGCTTGGTGTGAGGGTATATCCGACTCAGGATGAAAACAGCGATCGGGTTAACCTGCCGCAAATGCTGGATATTCTAGGTGCAGCGGAGGTGTCATCGGTGTTCGTGGAAGGCGGAGCCGAGGTGAACGCTTCGTTCGTGCAGCAAGGACTGGCAGACAAGCTGGTGCTGTATATTGCGCCTAAGCTGGTTGGAGGACGCGCAGCCCCGGGATTTCTCGGGGGAGAAGGCGTGTCTGCGATGAGCGATGCGGTGGCATTGCATGATTTGAGCGTGACACAGGTTGGTGTAGACTGGAAGATAGAAGGGTATTTTGAGCGGGAAAAATGAGTGCCTATTGTGGGTGGAGAAGGCGCTTCGCGGAGGGGTTGATCTTCTGATCGCTGTTGCAGTGGGATTCTTCGGATTGTATAAGACATTTAAAGGTAAGAATCCCACTGCAAAGGCGAACGCTTACGCTTCTCCAGATTCAACCCCTTCGCTCTGCCACTGCCCGCCGCAAAGTCACTCTTTTTCCGAAAGGGTGTGGAGCATGGGAAGGGCAAAAGGACTTAAATACTCAAAAGCTCCAAAGCTTATATACTTAAAAGAACAGAGAATCTGAAGGGCTAAAAGGCCTGAAGGATTCTTTTTTTATATACTAAACGTTTATTAGGGTGAATGGTTAATGGGATGAATAACTCATAGGGTGAATGTCTAATGGGGTGAATTTGAGATAACATAATTACGCATGCTTGGGTTTTTCGTCCTGGTTTCTTATGTATTTTTAGAGACTTTCGCCTCGTTTAGTTATAATATAGAAATAAAAGGATTGACCTGGAAATTGAGATCGAGCACAATGAAGTTGAATTCAACTTGGAAGAGAAGGGAAAAGCCTTGCAGTGAAAGGGATTATAGAATTCAAAGGAGGATGTAGGTTGTGAAAAAAATGATATTATGCTTGTTAAGTGCCAGTCTGATATTTTTAGCTGCACCGGTTTCTACTAAAGCCTTTTCGGGTGAGGTCACACAAGGCGCTGGCTCATATTCAACCACACTACCTACCGGAGCAGCAACACCGCAAAACGAGATTTACAAAACAGCGAATATAACCAGCCCAATGCCTACCAATGACTGGTGGAGCAGTCTGGCCTGGGTACCGTACTCCGAGGCTCAATATCCGCATCCCCTTGCCTTGAAAAATCAGCAAAACGGTTTACGCATCTTTAACCCGAGTGGGAAAATTACAGTAAATCCTGGATACATCGCAGGCTGGATGGATGATGTGAACGATTTTACCGTCGGTCATTCTGTAAGCGCTTTATTTCCTGATGCCAAGGTGGACGGTTTCAGCGACTGGTTTGTCAAATCATTATTTCAAAGCGGTAGCAATAAAATGAGTGCTACCTATGGACACGGCTCCCCCTATGTTTTTTTTGAGTTTGGCGGTGGCAATCCCAAGCTTTCATTTAATGGGGTGCCAGAGGTATGGTCTGGGTCAGCTAGTTCTCCTGTGCTTGGCATTACGGTTAATGGCTCACACTATGGTCTGTTTGCTCCTTCAGGCAGCACCTGGTCTGGCCTCGGAACGAGTACTCTGATCAATCAATTGAACGGGAAAAACTATTTTACAGTGGCGGCTTTGCCTGACAAAACAAAAGCGACATTGGACAAGTTTCAGCAATACGCTTATTCTTTCGTTACAAACTCCAAAGCGCAGTACAGCTATAACGAAGCCTCTTCCGAGGTAACGACCACCTTTACCGTTGCAACCACAGCGAAGGAAGGCACACAAAGCGGTACTATTTTTGCCTTATACCCACATCAGTGGAAAAATTCCTCACAGCCCCTGCTAGGCTATACGTACAATTCTATACGGGGTCTGATGAAAACAGCAGAGGGTGCTTCTTTTCAAACGAAAATGAAGTTTACAGGGGTTCTGCCTTCTTTGCCCGACTTGGGGTCCTACGATAAAAATACGCTCAACAATTATATAAACGAAGCGAAAGCAGAAGTCTACTCCGGCGATAGAGACACATACTGGACTGGAAAACGTCTGGGCAAGCTGGCAGCACTGGCGCCGATTGCCGACCAGGCTGGCAATACCGCAGCAGCGACTCAGTTCCGCAATGAGATCAAAAGCCGGCTGCAGGACTGGTTTAAGGCCAGTGACAGCTCGGGTAATCTAAAAAGCTCCAGTCTATTTGTGTATAACAACAATTGGGGGACATTGATCGGTTATCCCGACAGCTTTGGCAGTGCGGTAGAGTTAAATGACCATCATTTCCATTATGGATACTTTATCAAGGCCGCAGCCGAAATTGCACGTGTGGACAAGAGTTGGGCATCCGATTCCCAATGGGGACAAATGGTGCAGTTGCTCATTCGCGATATCGCCAATACCGACAGGTCTGATTCAAAGTTTCCATATTTGCGTAATTTTGATCCCTATGCCGGGCATACCTGGGCTTCCGGCCATGCCAAATTTGGTGACGGCAACAACAATGAATCCTCCTCGGAGGCGATGAATGCTTGGGCCGGTCTTATTTTATGGGGCGAGGCGACGGGAAATACTCAAACTCGCGATCTCGGCATCTATCTATACACAACGGAAATGAACGCCATTAACGAATACTGGTTTGATGTGCATGGCACAAACACCCCTACAGGGATGCAAAGCGCGACGGCAAGCATGATCTGGGGCGGTAAAACGGTAGGGAATGCAACATGGTGGACCAATAATGCCGCAGAGGTGCATGGTATCAACTGGCTGCCAATTACCTCGGCCTCCTTGTATCTGACGCAATATTCGGAGTATGCGGCTAAGAACTATAACGATCTGCTGCGAAAAAGCGGTGGGAACTTCAGTCCATGGGAAGATATTGTGTATATGTACAGAGCGATCTCGAACCCGTCCGATGCCAAGGCGAAATTCAGTGCACGTGTAGCGGCCATGACACCGGAAGCGGGGAATTCCAAGGCGAATGCCTACCACTGGATCTACAATTTGGATGCTTTAGGCAACATCGACCGCAGCATCACCGCTAATTCACCTATTTATGCCGTATTTCATAAAAACGGTGTAAAAACTTATGTGGCCTACAATTTTACAAACCAGATCAAAAAGGTAACCTTCTCAGATGGGCACAGTATTACCGTGCAGCCGAATAGCTTTAATACCGGAAATGGAAGCGGCGGTGGCAATCCGCAACCTGATACGGAGGCTCCGTCCATCCCGGCGAATGTTCGAGCTACGACCAAAACGGCTTCGGTAGTCACTCTGGAGTGGGATGCAGCTACAGACAATGTTGGCGTTACGGGTTATATCGTTTATAAGGACGGGGCTCAGGCAGCAGAGATAAGCGGTACTTCCGCTTCAATTACAGGGCTGAGTGCAGCTTCCACTTACAGCTTTACCGTTAAGGCTCGCGATGCAGCTGGTAACCTATCTGCAGCAAGCAATTCCGTAGAGGTAACGACAGAGCCAGCATCTGGTGGTAATGAGGGTGGCGGAGAAACGGAGGATTATAAAGTAGGAGCTCGCTTTGTCAGCGATCGTGAAGCATTGCTTCAATTTACACCCAAAACAGCCGCAGCCTATGTTGACGTGCATTATACTTTAACGGGTGGACAACAGCTTAATTACCGAATGACAAACAACGGCGGTGTCTGGGAGCAACGGGTTACAGACCTCGATATAGGGAAGGCTGTCAGCTATTGGTTTACCTATGAAAAGGCGGGATTGCAATACGAGACCCCTTCATTCAGCTATACACACCAGCAGACTGCTTCTACAACGACAGATGTTCCAGAATTTCCACTACCGAGCGTTGATCCCGTTTTCGAAAAAACATCCTAGTGGATCAGGCCCAAGATACGAACGCGACAGTTAACTATAGAAAGAAAGACACAAGGGAAGCACATACGCTTCTCCTGTGTCTTTTTTTTATAGGGTCGTAATACTTTCGCCATGTTCGTGAGTTCCAGGTTGCGTGATAATGATAAAGGCTGATACAGGAAGATATTACCGAGGCGTGGATTTCCAAAGGTCCCGCAGTGCCTGCCTGATTAGGTTAGGTATCCTGTAAATCTGATGTATCCACCAACATTAGGGTTCAATTCCCAATCGCCTTCCACGCGACTTCTGGTAGAGTATTCGAATGATCGAATAAAAACAATGAAAGACCCGGATGAGAGCATCCCATGTCTGGTCTCGATGACAGATACCGGGGCGATGGCTATGCGGCCAACGGATACCGGAGAGAGCAAGCACCGACAGGGTTCGAGGCTTCGGGGATACAGATTCACAGTCGATGTTGGGCTGATGAATCCCATCCCTAGAACACGGAAACAGGCGGTATCTTCCTTTTTCCTCAAGCTTGACCCCGCCGTCCACACCGGAGGGATGCTCTGCAAGGGTCCTACCCCTACTACAACGAATAAAAATAAAAAATCCTCATTTTAAAAGTGTGTTGATTTTAAGGCGAATAGCAGCGGAGCGGCCCATTTGAATCTGAAGAAGCGAAGCGTTCGCCTTTGCCACTGAATTTTAACCCTTTAACGGGTTCTTCCATTCTAAAAATTCAGTGGCAACAGCGATCGGAAGATCAAATGGACCGCGGAGCCGCCACACATAGAAAGAAGCATACTTTTAAGTGGAGGATTTTAAATACTAGGAGTGATACGATGTTTAAGAAGATAACGATTAAATCTGATGAGCGCGGGCTGCTGTTCAAAAAAGGAAGCTACCACAAGTTGTTGCACCCAGGAACTTACCTATTGAAGACATTTCAGCAGGAAGCAGTTGAAATTTTGAATGTAGCCGAACCATTTTTTGTACCGGATCATGATATTCGTTTGTTTTTGACAGATCCCCTATTGCTTGAACAATTGAATGTCATCGATGTAGAGGACCATGAATATGTATTGCATTATGAGGATAATCGGTTTGTGGAGCTGCTGACGGCTGGGAAATATGCTTTTTGGAACATGCTTAAGGAGCATCGTTTTGTTCGTGCAGATACTCGGCAGCCTGCAATTGATAAAGCATTGGGGCAAGCATTCTTGTCCAAGACACCGGGCTTCTGGAAGGCACTTCAGGTGGCCAGCTATGAAATGGGCTTTTTGTATTACGATAATGTGTTGCAGGGTGAGCTGAAACCGGGCAAATATTATTTCTGGATGTCCACGGTGAATACAGAGATCAAAACGATAGATATGCGACAGCAGCAGTTGGACCTGGTGGGACAGGAAATCATGACAGAGGACAAAATCACGCTGCGCCTCAACTTTGTCTGTCAGTACCGTATCATCGACCCGTTGCGGGCGTTGGAATTCCGAGCATACGAGGAACAAATGTACATTATGCTTCAACTGCTGCTGCGCGAGTACGTTGGCACGATGAAGCTGGATGATTTGCTGAAAATGAAGCAGGAGATTGCGGAATATGTTTTGACTCGACTAAATGAGCAGAGCGGCGAATATGGAGTGACTTTTACGTCAGCAGGGGTGAAGGATATTATTTTGCCAGGGGATATCAAGGATATTCTGAATACCGTGCTGTTGGCAGAGAAGAAGGCACAGGCCAACCTCATCACACGACGTGAAGAGACGGCATCCACTCGTAGTCTGCTCAATACGGCCAAGCTGATGGACGAGAATGCGACCCTCTATCGTCTTAAAGAACTGGAATTCATGGAAAAAATCTGCGAGAAGATTGGTACGATTTCGCTGACTGGCGGGAATACGTTGTTGGAGCAGTTGAACACGCTGGTTCACATGAAAGAGGGGCAGGGACTCCAATAACTGAAAATACTCCCGAACGATGAGTGCAAGCTGCCTCAAGGTTCGGGAGTATTTTGCGTTTTAGTTCGTCTTGGTGGATGCAAGAAAAGCGTCCATATCGATCACCGGAATGAGGGTACCCTGATGCTCCATCACAGTAGGGAACAACTCGCGCTGCCACTCTTCCTCATTGCTTTGTAGCTGACTGTCCTCGGCAGAAGCCGTGTCCTCCACCTGATCGACAAGCAGAGCAATCTTCGCACGGCTGAGCAAAATCATTTTGTCCTCGGAGGAATCGCTTGATGCAGGAAGAAGCAGCTTTTTGCGTAAATTAAGGATTGTAAAGACACCACCGCGAATAGTCACCATTCCTTCATGCCACGCTTCGGAAAAGGGAAGTGGCGTCCCCTTTTTGGCATTCATGACTTCTTCTACTTCCAGAAAGTTTAAAGCGAACTTTTTGTCCGCCAGACTGCACACAATAAATTCAGACATAGCAATTCTCCTTACATATTCAGATAAGCCATCACAGGTTGTGAATGAGCGGTAAAATGGGTTAACTATTGCGTTTTGACAGATGGAACGATAAAGTTGAGGATGCGGTAAAGTAGTTGTAGTTAATCACAGAATATCACAAACGAGCAGTTAAATCTTCCAAAATAACAACCATACGGCCAAGGCGTGGCTTCAAGTTTCCCTTCATATATAATGTTTGGGACTAAAGCAGTGTCCGATGGAACTACATTTTAAGATAAGCGGGTTGAGGTAGAATGGATCATGAAAAGCAGCGATTAAGTATCGAGGCAGCCAGATTATACTATCTAAACGACTACAGTCAGCAAGATATCGCGGTCAGACTCGGGGTTTCGCGTCCTACGGTATCGCGGTTACTTCAGGCTGCCAAGGAACAGGGATACGTGCGGATCAGTATTGTGGACCCGATGGAGGATATGGACGCGCTCGGAGAGCAGGTGAAGAAGAAATACGGACTGGATACCGTGTTAGTCTGTTATTCGCCGTTAAATGAATATCAGGAGATTAAGAAGCATATTAGCAAAAAAGCAGCCGATTATTTGCATGAAACGGTACAGGATGCTGATATTATTGGAGTGACATGGGGAACAACAATGCATGCCGTGGCGCTTCATCTCCAACAAAAGCAGGTCAAGGGTGTCGAAGTGGTTCAGCTCAAAGGAGGCGTGAGCCATTCACATGTCAACACATATGCCGTGGAAACCGTGAATTTGTTCGCAGAAGCCTTTCATACCATAGCACGGTATTTGCCGCTGCCTGTGATTTTCGACAGTCACGCCGTTAAGAAAATGGTCGAGGAGGATCGGCATATCCAGCGTATTATTGAACTTGGCAAGCAGGCGAACATCGCTGTGTTTACAGTGGGTACGGTCAAGGAGGATGCGTTGCTGTTCCGATTGGGTTATTTTAACGGGGAAGAGCAGAAGCTACTGCAAAGAATTGGCAAGGGCGATATTTGCTCGCGCTTTTTTGACGCTGAGGGCAATATATGCAGTCAGGAAATTAACAGCCGTACCGTTGGGATTGATTTGCCTGATTTGCGAAAGAAGGAGAAGTCCATTCTCGTCGCTGGAGGCCAGCGCAAAGTGGAGGCCATTCGGGCATCGTTGCGTGGCAAGTATGCGAATATCTTGGTGACGGATCAGTTTACGGCACAAGCACTTTTACAATAGAGCAAGTCGTTCTCAATCCAGCAAAATACACGGTTATGGCGTTTCCCTACAGGGTAATATGAAATGTAGGTGACGCCTTGCGCATAAGCTTGAACATAATTTCAAAATGTATTTTACATATGTTCAAAGGCGTGTTATGATGGTCTCATCACAGAGAAATAAAGGACTTTTGTCTTTACACTATTTATCTAATGAAGGAGCTTTTAGATATGAACATTGCAGCATTAATCGACCATACATTGTTGCGTGCAGATGCGACGAAGGATGAATTTACGAAATTGACTGCCGAGGCAAAAAAATATCAGTTTGCTTCTGTATGTGTGAACCCGGCGTGGGTAGCTTATGCAGCAGAACAGCTCGCAGGCACAGGCGTAGCCATCTGTACAGTTATCGGTTTCCCGCTGGGAGCGAGCACGTCCGCAACGAAAGCATTTGAAACGAAAGATGCTATTGCTAACGGAGCGACTGAAATTGATATGGTTATTAACATAGGCGCTTTGAAGGAACGTAATGTACAGCTCGTCGAGCAGGACATCCGTGCGGTCGTGGAGGCAGCTGCCGGTACACTGGTAAAAGTGATTATCGAAACATGCCTGCTGACAGACGAAGAGAAGGTACTGGCATGTGAGCTGTCCGTCAAAGCGGGAGCGAATTTTGTGAAAACCTCGACAGGCTTCTCAACAGGTGGAGCTACTGCGGAAGATGTGGCTTTGATGCGCAAAACGGTAGGACCTGAGATTGGTGTCAAGGCTTCAGGCGGTGTACGCAGTCTGGAAGACGTGCAAAAATTAGTAGAAGCTGGCGCAAGTCGGATCGGTGCAAGTTCCGGTGTGAAAATCATCGAGGGCGAGCAGTCTACATCTTCCTACTAAGTTCATTTTAAAGTCATGGAGGGATTCGCAATGAAGGATCAATTGATTCAGAAAGCGCTTGAGGCGCGTAACCAGGCATATGTTCCGTATTCGAATTTTCAAGTGGGTGCTGCGGTTCTCGGAAGCGATGGCACGATTTATCACGGATGTAATGTGGAAAATGCCTCCTACGGCTTATGCAATTGTGCAGAGCGGACAGCGATTTTCAAAATGGTATCCGAAGGCTGCCGGAAAATTGATTCAATTGCGGTTGTAGCTGATACGGAAGGGCCTGTGTCTCCATGTGGGGCCTGTCGTCAGGTCATTTCCGAATTTGCTCATCAAGATACCAAAATTTATCTGACAAACCTTCATGGCAACACGGAAGAGTGGACGGTGGATCAATTACTGCCGGGTGCCTTTCGACCTGCGGATCTGGGGAAATAAAAAAAAGAATGCCTCTTTGGGGCGCGTTCTTTTTATGGGGAATGTAAGCGCTTAATGTAATGAGGGGGAAATTAAATGAAATATGTAATCGCTCTGGTGGGACTGCTCGTTGTTTTTGCACTTACTTACGTTGCCAGCAGTGACAAACGTAAAATCAGGTATCGTCCGCTGGTGGTTATGGTTGTCTTGCAGGCGGCGCTAGCTTTTGTATTGCTCCACACAGGTATTGGCGAATTTTTGGTCAAAGGCTTTGCAGAAGGTTTTAATAGTCTTTTGGCATATGCAACAGAAGGGATTAACTTTGTATTTGGCGGAATTGCGAATGAAGGAGCAGCACCGTTCTTTATCGGTGTACTGCTGCCAATTGTGTTCATATCCGCGCTGATTGGTATTTTGCAATATGTAAAAGTGTTACCTTTTATTATTAAATATATCGGGCTTGTCTTGAGCAAAGTAAACGGAATGGGTAAACTGGAATCCTACAACGCTGTAGCTTCGGCTATCTTGGGTCAATCCGAGGTGTTTATTTCCGTTAAGAAGCAAATTGGTCTGCTGCCAAAACATCGGTTGTATACGCTGTGTGCGTCTGCGATGTCTACGGTGTCCATGTCGATTGTGGGAGCTTACATGCAAATGTTAAACCCCAAATATGTGGTCACAGCTTTGGTATTGAACCTGTTCGGCGGCTTTATTATCGCTTCCATTATTAATCCGTACAAGATTGAGAAGGAAGACGATTTACTGGAGGTTCAGGAGGAAGAGAAGCAGTCCTTCTTCGAAATGCTCGGGGAGTATATTATGGACGGCTTCAAGGTCGCTATTACGGTAGCTGCGATGCTGATCGGTTTTGTAGCGCTGATTGCCATGGTTAACGGGATTTTCTCCTGGTTGTTTGGAATCAGCTTTCAGGCGCTGCTTGGATATGTGTTTGCGCCTTTCGCTTTTGTCATGGGTATTCCGTGGAACGAAGCTGTTCAGGCGGGCAGCATTATGGCTACCAAACTCGTATCCAACGAATTCGTGGCTATGCTGGATCTGACCAAGCAAACAGGCTTGTCGGAGCGCACGGTCGGGATCGTATCGGTATTCCTTGTATCCTTTGCTAACTTCTCATCCATCGGTATCATTTCCGGGGCGGTGAAGGGGTTGCATGAAAAACAGGGAAATGTGGTGGCCCGCTTTGGTCTGAAGCTGTTGTACGGGGCAACGCTGGTTAGCGTGCTGTCGGCAACGATTGCAGGGTTGTTTTTGTAAAAAAAACAGCGAGTCAGGAAAGGATTTTTATAATGTCTAAATTCAAACGGATTCACTTGGTGGTTATGGACTCGGTTGGTATCGGCGAAGCGCCGGATGCTGCCCAGTTTGATGATTACGATGTAGATACGCTCGGTCATATTGCCCGCGAACGCGGTGGTCTGAAGATGCCGAATATGGGTAAGCTCGGTCTGTCCAATATTCGTTCCATAGAAGGAGTGGCAGCGGCCGACAAGCCGCTCGCGTATTACACTAAGATGCAGGAAGCGTCCAATGGTAAGGATACGATGACGGGTCATTGGGAAATCATGGGTTTGAATATTGCAGTTCCTTTCCGTGTATTTCCTGATGGGTTCCCGGATGAGCTGATTCAACGCATTGAGGAGCACACAGGTCGCAAAGTGATTGGCAATAAGCCTGCTAGCGGAACGGAAATCATTGATGAGCTGGGCGAAGAACACGTGAAAACTGGAGCGCTCATCATCTATACCTCGGCGGACTCTGTGCTGCAAATTGCGGCGCATGAGGAAGTTGTACCTTTGAAGGAGCTCTATGAGATTTGCGAGTTCTGCCGTAAAATCACGCTGGAAGATCCGTACATGCTGGGTCGCATTATTGCACGTCCGTTCGTAGGCGAGGCAGGGAACTTCTCCCGTACCTCCAATCGACATGATTATGCGCTCAAGCCGTTTGGTCGCACCACCATGAACGAGCTGAAGGATGCAGGTCTGGATGTGATCGCCTTGGGTAAAATCTCCGACATTTATGACGGTGAGGGTGTGACGAAGGCGGTGCGTACAGTGTCCAATATGGACGGCATGGATAAGCTGGTGGCTACGCTCGATGAGAATTTCACCGGATTAAGCTTTCTGAATTTGGTGGACTTTGACGCTGTATACGGTCACCGTCGTGATCCGCAGGGATATGGTCAAGCTTTGGACGATTACGATGCGCGTTTGCCAGAGGTTTTTGCCAAAATGACCGATGACGATCTGCTGATCATCACTGCAGATCATGGGAATGACCCGACGTATCGGGGAACAGATCACACCCGCGAATATGTACCTTTGCTGGCATATTCCCCGCGTTTTACAGCTGGGGGCAAGGAGCTTGCGGTTCGTAAAACCTTTGCTGATATTGGAGCGACTGTAGCGGATAACTTTGGTGTAAAACTCCCTGAACACGGAACGAGCTTTTTGGCAGAGCTTCAGTAATCAAAGACTAGCAAGAGTACAAGCAAGATTACTAGTAACGATACAAATAACGATACAAGCATGACAAATGGGACGGAGGAATAAAAAACATGAGTGTACACATTGGAGCCAAACCCGGAGAAATTGCAGAAACGATTTTGCTGCCAGGAGACCCGCTACGGGCAAAATTTATTGCTGAAACGTATCTGGAGGACGTGACCTGTTACAACGAGGTTCGCGGAATGCTCGGATTCACGGGTACGTACCAAGGCAAACGCTTATCTGTGCAGGGAACCGGGATGGGGCTGCCCTCCATCAGTATTTATGTCAACGAGCTAATTAGCGAATACGGTGTGAAAAACCTGTTCCGCGTGGGTACATGCGGCGGAATGAAGGAGCATGTGCACGTTCGTGACGTCATTTTAGCACAAGCATCCTGTACGGATTCTGGCATGAACCGCCATATCTTTGGCGGCTACGATTACTCGCCGATTGCCAGCTTCGATCTATTGAAGGGTGCTTATGATCGCGGTGTTGCCAAAGGCTTGAACATGCATGTCGGCAACGTATTCAGCTCAGACAGCTTCTACCGTGATGACAAATCAGTGGTACAAAAGCTGATGGAATACGGCGTGCTGGGTGTAGAGATGGAAACTTCGGCTTTATACACGCTGGCAGCCAAGTTTGGCGTAAACGCACTGACGATTCTGACGGTAAGCGATCATTTGCTGACGGGGGAAGAAACGACCGCAGAAGAACGGCAAACGACCTTTAAAGAAATGATGGAAGTTGCACTGGATACAGCAGTATCTCTGTAAATGATTATACGCACAGTGAGGAGAAATGACATATGAGAATGGTAGACTTGATTGAGAAAAAACGTGACGGAAAAGAACTGAGTACAGAGGAAATTAATTTTATTATCCAAGGCTACACTCAGGGTGAAATTCCTGATTATCAAGTCAGTGCATTGGCGATGTCCATTTTCTTCAAAGATATGACCGAACGGGAACGTGCTGATTTGACAATGGCAATGGTTCATTCAGGGGATACGATTGATCTGTCCGCGATTGAAGGTGTAAAGGTCGATAAGCATTCCACTGGCGGTGTGGGTGATACGACAACGCTGGTACTGGCTCCGCTCGTAGCGGCCTTGGACATTCCGGTAGCCAAAATGTCAGGCCGTGGTCTCGGACATACCGGTGGAACGATCGACAAGCTGGAGGCTATTGCAGGCTTCCACGTCGAGATCAGCAAGGACGAATTCGTGGATTTGGTGAATCGCAGCAAAATTGCGGTCATCGGACAAAGCGGTAACCTGACACCTGCGGACAAAAAGCTATATGCCTTGCGTGACGTTACGGCGACGGTCAACTCGATTCCGCTGATTGCCAGCTCGATTATGAGTAAGAAAATCGCTGCCGGCTCCGATGCCATCGTGCTCGATGTAAAAACAGGTGCAGGCGCATTTATGAAAACCGTAGATGATGCCAAAGCACTGGCACATGCCATGGTGAGCATCGGTAACAATGTAGGTCGCAAAACGATGGCAGTCATTTCCGATATGAGTCAACCGCTGGGTCTGGCCATCGGTAACTCGCTGGAAGTGAAAGAAGCGATTGATACGCTGCGTGGCGAAGGACCGAAAGATCTGGAAGAGCTGTGTATGGCTTTGGGCAGTCAGATGGTATTTTTAGCAGGGAAAGCAGAATCCCTTGAAAACGCCGAAGAGAAGCTCAGAGAAGTCATTCGCAATGGCAAAGCACTGGAGAAATTTAAAGAGTTTATTGCGAATCAGGGCGGTGACGCTTCTGTGGTGGATCATCCTGAACGTTTGCCACAAGCACAGTATCTTATTGAGGTGCCTGCGAAGCAGGATGGTGTGGTGGCTGAAATCGTGGCTGACGAAATCGGTACCGCAGCGATGCTGCTTGGAGCAGGACGTGCGACCAAAGAATCCGAGATTGATCTGGCTGTCGGCTTGATGCTGAACAAAAAGGTCGGGGATGCTGTTCAAAAAGGCGATTCACTGGTTACCATCCATGCGAACCGTGAAGATGTAGCCCAAGTGCTGGAGAAAATCTACGCGAACATCCGTATTGCGGATCACGCGGAAGCGCCAGTACTAATCTATGGAACAGTGACAGAGTAAGCGGTAAGTCCTATTCAAAAAGCCGTATTGGGTGTCTTTGATTAAGTTTGAAAAATATGACAGCTGGACTCATAATAGATATGAGTTCGGCTTTTTTTATTGTAAGGCCGAGGGCAGCACAGAGGGGGAGAGACATGTTCAGATTATACAGCGATGTCCGGGGAGCAGCCTATGAAAGACTGATTGATTATGCTATGGAACGGGCAGACACGTTTATGCTGGGCATACATAAATGGGTGACAGAGGATGAGAATGGAGTGATCGACCAGGATGTCCTGTTCAAGGAATTGTTACAGCAATTGAATCCTTTTTTGCTGTCCACACACTCTTATGAGGAAATTAGGGGCATCCATTCCATTGCCTATACACAAGGAACATTTTACCGATACCAGTGTGCACCCGAGGCGGGGGGACTATTAAAGCAAGCAGCGCCCAGTCTGTTTTCCTGGGTACATCCCCAATTGCCTGAAGATTTGTGCTTCCAGAATGCGGATGGAGAGGATTGGATCATTAACATAGCTCACGAACGAATAGGTAGACTAAACATAGCTACAGAAGAAGCGGATGAATTGGAGAAGCTTATCCCCGGTGTGTTTATTCACAAACCTGAATATCATCAGAATATAGATGTTTTTCTGAACGATGCTATTCGGCATCAACCGGATCGAGTGGAGCTTATGTGGTTTGGCTTGAGGGAGATACCGGAACGGATTAGAGAATTGTATTCCCTGAAGCATCTGACCATTTTCGAGCAGGATATACGAACACTACCGCACGCTTTGTTCGAATTGGAATCGTTGGAGTCACTGACGATACAAGTAGCGGATTTGGAAGAGCTACCGGCTGACATTGCCAAGCTGACCCGGCTCAAAAGCCTGAGGATCAGCTGTGGATGCTATGATCGCCCGGCACCAGATGTCAAAGTGATTCCCAAGGGGGAGCTGGCATTTCGGCATTTGCCTCCTGAAATCGGAGAGCTGCAACAACTGGAGTATCTGGATATCCAGTATAGCGGAATCCGTACGTTGCCTCCTGAAATACAAAACCTGAAAAATCTACGCTCTTTGGACATTGTGAACGGATTCATCGAATCGGCACCCGATTTTATATATAAAATGACTTGGCTTGATCGCTTCCTTATAGAAGATAAGCCGTTCCATCTGTGCAATCACAGTGACGACTGAAGGATAGATAAGAACAGGAGGAAATCAAATGGTGGAGAAATGGGTTTGGATGGGGGTTGCAGGGGCAATTGTGGGTTATGCCACTTTTGCTAATATGAGCGTTCCTACATCAACTATTACAGAAGTAAATCAGAGTCATTCGACTGTTCCGCTTAGTACGCAGAGTAAGCAAGGAAGTGCAGCGAAACGCATTGTACATGACCAGGAGATGCAATTTGGAGGACAAGGACAAACGAGCTTTAGATTTGAAGAGGGGCACAAGTTGTACATCAGTATCAAGAATACAGGCAAGCAACCCGTACAATACAAGCTCAATAGTGCGAATGGATTAGACTTGCAAGGTACAACGAGCGGATTTTCCAGTCGAACGTTGCAGCCAGGAGAACGCCATGATCTGCTGTTTGTAAAGCCAGAAGGGCAGGATGAAGCAGTAAATGACTCCTTGAAAGAGCTGATTTTGAAAGTAAGTACGGACGATGGATCGCAAGGAATCGTTAAAACCTTCGCATATATTACACTGTAAGCTCCTTCCAGAAGGGGTACGACATGCGGTCATTAGTCTACTTATGTTACAATAGAACGGTTGAAGACTTAAAGAACAGAATAGGTCAGAGCAGAAAGCAGAAAGGATGACCCGTTGTGCCCAAAAACCATGAATTCGGTAATCAAAAGATGTCACGGAGGCTGTCACTCACAGCCATTTTACTTACACTTACTTTTGTAGCACTTACTGGCTGTGGTCAGGATAAGAATGCTGAAACCATCGATACTGGAAGCAGTACAAGCGTGATCGAGAACGGAGCCGGTGGTAATCGTAGCGGTTCAGCCCAAAGTGACAAAGCTGCGAAAGAGAGCGAGAGTGCAGAAAACAGCGATACTGATGCACAAAAGTCAACTCCTTCGGCTCCAGCTGCTTCATCGGATACTTCTTCTTCTCCGGCAGCCTCCAATCCATCGCAAAATCCATTTGAGGTAGCAGGTATTCAAGATCCTAAAGCGTTTTTGAACACGTTCAAAGCGCTGCAGAAGGCAGTTGCCGACAATGACAAGGAGAAAGTGGCCAATTATATTTTGTACCCTCTGCGTGTTAATGATAGTGAAAAGTCGCTAACGATTCCGAATAAGAAAGATTTTATGGCCAAGTATGATCAGATTTTTACGGACGCAATTCGCGAGGCGCTGGTGAATCAAAAGACAGATGATTTGTTTGTTAATTATCAGGGAGTCATGGTGGGTTCGGGTGAACTGTGGTTGAGAAGAGCTACGGACAATCCGAAGCTTTTTGGAGTCTTTTCGATTAATCTTGAAACGGTTGCCAACTAAGTTGTACTCCTTGTGTAAATGACCTCTAAACGGTCGGAAACATATATCATGTTTCTGACTGCCCCCCTTTAAAGAAAGAAAAGTACAGACGATACATACCAAAAAAAGGTTTGACATCACTCCTAAACTCTCGTATTATATCCATATAACTCATTAAACAGGTAGGAATTAAAGAATTAAAGTATGATCTCGCCATTTTGGCGGAGAACCTCTAGGAACAGCAGGCAGACACTGTCCACGCGACAGGTTTGACCTAACAGGGCTGCATCAGGGAATTCTCCGCTCTTTTTTTGATTATGTCTGTAAATAACAGGCGTAAATGAATACAAATTACATAGAATTCGGGGTGTCTTGATGAAAAGGCAATGGAAAAGTGGACTTATTCTCGGACTATCTTTGGTTTTAACGATGATGCTAAGCGCTTGCGGGGCAAGCAAGGGAGGGACGCAGGCGGATGGTAGCTCTGCTGCCGGTTCCAAGGACGTGGAATTACTCAATGTTTCTTATGATCCAACCCGTGAGCTGTATGAGGCATATAATAAAGCGTTTGCCGCCCATTGGGAGAAGGAGAAAGGGCAGAAGGTTACGATCAAGCAATCTCACGGAGGATCTGGCAAGCAAAGTCGTTCTGTGCAGGACGGACTGGACGCGGACGTGGTAACTCTGGCCCTGGGCTATGATATTGATGCGCTACAGGAAAAAGGACTCGTTAAAGAGGGGTGGCAAAGTAAATATGAGCATAACAGCGCCCCGTACACTTCAACCATCGTGTTACTGGTACGCAAAGGAAACCCGAAAGGGATTAAGGACTGGGACGATTTAATCCGTGGCGATGTGCAAGTTATTACACCGAATCCTAAAACTTCGGGCGGAGCACGTTGGAACTATCTTGCAGCCTGGGCCTATGCACTCAAGAAGAACAATAACGATGAAGCTAAAGCCCAGCAGTTTGTACAGGACCTGTATAAGCATGTGCCGGTACTGGATAGCGGAGCACGTGGAGCGACAACGACTTTCGTAGAGCGTGGAATTGGCGATGTGCTGATTGCATGGGAAAATGAAGCATTGCTCTCCGTGAAGGAGCTGGGTGCGGATAAATTCGATATCGTATATCCATCGATCAGTATATTGGCTGAACCTCCGGTAGCAGTAGTCGATAAGGTGGTAGATAAAAAAGGTACACGCGAGGTGGCGGACGCGTACCTGAAATATTTGTACAGTGAAGAAGGGCAGACCATTGCTGCCGAAAATTATTATCGCCCAACACTGGAGAGTGTGACGGCAAAGTTCAAGGATCAATTTCCTAACTTGGAGCTCGTAACCTTGAAGGATGTATTCGGGACTTGGAAGGAGACGCAGCAGAAGCATTTCAGCGACAAAGGCATTTTTGACCAGATTTATGTACCCGGCAGTTCATAAAATAGGTGGACTGTGTAGACGATTGGATCGGTAGCCGCGAGTGTCATAGTGAATGGATTCAGAGAGGGATGAACAGAACATGAGTCAAGTGCAAGCCACCCGAAAACGCGTACTTCCCGGGTTCGGGTTAACAATGGGTTATAGTGTGCTGTATCTCAGTCTGGTGGTGCTGGTGCCTTTATCGGCACTGCTTCTGAATTCAACTGGACTGACGTGGGAAAAATTTTGGGACGTGGCGACTGATGTCAGGGTGCTGGCTTCCTACAAGGTAAGCTTTTTGTGTGCCGCGGCTGCGGCGCTGATCGATCTGTTTCTCGGTTTATTGATAGCCTGGGTACTGGTGCGTTATGAGTTTCCGGGGAAACGAATTTTTGATGCGGTGATTGATCTGCCCTTTGCTTTGCCTACTGCCGTAGCGGGGGTTGCTTTGACTGCTCTGTATGCGCAGAACGGCTGGATCGGTTCGTTGTTCGAACCGCTTGGATGGAGGATGGCGTACTCACAGACGGGGATTACGCTAGCATTGATGTTTATTGGTATTCCGTTCGTCGTACGGACAGTGCAGCCGGTGCTGGAGGAGCTGGACAAAGACGAGGAGGAGGTTGCTGCTACGCTGGGAGCTGGCAGATGGCGTATCTTCTGCAGCGTTATTGTGCCGGAGCTGGTACCACCGCTGCTGACGGGTTTTGCGCTCGCCTTTGCCCGTGGCATTGGCGAGTACGGCTCTGTCGTCTTCATTTCTGGCAATATGCCGATGAAGACGGAAATTGCTCCACTGCTCATCATGTCCAAGCTGGAGCAAAATGACTATGCAGGAGCTACGGCGGTAGCATTGATGCTGTTGGTGATTTCATTCGTGCTGCTATTCGTGATTAACAGCATTCAGCGCTGGTCACGGCGCCGTGCAGTTTAACGTAACTGCCTAAACGCAACTGTCTAATGTAATTATCTAACGTTAACATGCAGGGCTGCGCATAATACCCGCGTTTTAAGGAGGGATACACCATGTCACAAGCGATAACTGGGCAGGAGCTTGCTTCTGCACCAGTGCCTTCATCCGCACCGCCCAACAGGGTCACGACCGAGGCCACTTGGGTGAAGTGGACGCTGATTGGTGCTGCTTTTTTAGCTTTGCTCTGGGTACTGGTATTGCCGCTAATCGTCGTGCTTACCGAAGCGCTCAAGCAAGGATGGGGCGTCTACGTCGAAGCGTTACGGGACCCAGATGCCATGTCTGCATTGCGGTTGACGCTGCTGGTGGCAGCAATAACGGTACCGCTGAATACGGTATTTGGTGTAGCTGCCGCTTGGCTGATCACGAAATTTCAATTTCGCGGCAAAGGCTTGCTGGTCACCTTGATTGATTTGCCCTTTGCCATCTCTCCTGTCGTCGGAGGGCTGATGTATGTATTAGTGTTCGGCGCACAAGGCTGGCTTGGACCGTGGTTGGACGAGCATGATATTAAAATTATATTTGCTTTGCCTGGTATTATTTTAGCGACGCTGTTCATCACCTTTCCATTTGTGGCGCGAGAACTCATTCCAATGATGGAAGATCAGGGACAGCAGGAGGAAGAAGCGGCGGTCACGCTAGGCGCGCGCGGCTGGCGCATTTTCTGGAAAGTGACGCTGCCGAACATCAAGTGGGGTCTGCTATATGGCATCATTTTGTGTAATGCGCGAGCCATGGGTGAGTTCGGTGCAGTGTCCGTCGTCTCTGGACATATCCGGGGAGAGACGAATACACTGCCGCTGCATGTAGAAATTTTGTATAACGAATATCAGTTCTCGGCATCTTTTGCGGTGGCCTCGTTGTTATTGTTACTTGCTCTGGCAACCTTGGTGCTTAAAAGCTGGTTTGGACGCAAACGCGTGCATTAATTTATGATTTTGTATATGATCCCTCAGGGCCTCTCTTTGCGTCTATCGTCTGTTAACGGCGAGAAGATGGGAAGAGAGGCCCTTGTTCTAAGGTGGCTTATATGGATAATAAAATGATCATATCAAGGCACGTTGGTGTGCCCAGGAGGAGCGAAGGGAAAAATGAAACATCCGTTTCAGTCCTACCGTCAGCTGTTTCCAGTGCTATCCTCACATATCCATGTAGGGAGCTGTTCCCAGGGGGCCGTATCGAGGCCGGTTTCTGCTGCCATTGAGGAATATCATCGAAGTTTGCTGCAACACGGTCATAACGGCGATCTGTCTATGGCACGTTTGGAGGAGGCCAGAGGGCATTTTGCCAAGCTCATTGGGGCGGAGCCTGACGAAATTGCGGTCCTGTCCTCAGCCTCTGAGGCGATTGCCGGGGTGGCCACAGCCCTTCCTTATGTACCGGGAAAAGAAGGCATTGTGTATGCGGACACCGACTTTCCGACGGTGGGACACATCTGGCAGGCACAGGAGATGTTCCGCGATCACATCTGCTGTATCCCCTCCATCGAAGGAGAAGTAATGATAGAGCAGTATGAGGAGCATATTACGGAGAAAACTGCGCTCGTTATGGTGTCACAAGTGAACTATACCAACGGATTTCAGCAGGATGTAAAATCCATTGCCGATATAGCTCACCGAAAACAGGCGTTGCTGTTTGTGGATGCTTATCAGTCTGTAGGGATCATTCCAGTGGATGTAAAGGCAATGGGCGTAGATATTTTGGTCGCGGGAGCACGCAAATATATGCTGGGAATTCCGGGCGTGGCTTTTCTTTATGTAAGCAAGGATCGAATAGACCGCTTCAAGCCCCGTCTTACTGGCTGGCTTGGGCAAGAGCCCGCTTCTCGGTTTGATATTGCTCACCCGGTTCCAGCGGCGGGAGCCCGACGCTTTGAGACGGGATTGCCTTCTTTCATTAGCATTTTTGCCGCCAATGCGGCCTTAAAGCTGCTGCTGGAGATTGGAGTCACGAATATTCAGGCCTATATGAGTGAGTTGTTGGATTTTTCCGTTGAATATGGACGGCGCAAAGGGTTACACATACGTGTACCTTACAGTGGAGGCGCATTACCAAGCCTGCTCGCTGTTGAAGTAGCCGACGTGTCGGCTGTGGAGAGGAATTTGAGAAGCCAAAATATGATCGTTTCAGCACGAAAGGATGTTATCCGTGTGGCTCCTCATTTTTACAATACGGCTGAGGAAGTCCGACGGGTAATAGATGAATTGGCAGGGAGATGTTGAACGAACGGAAAAAGCCTCTTCCAAGTGAATGGGAGCATGACATGTCCCTTTTTACACAGGAGAGGCTTTTTGGGCGTTTAGAGTTCTAATTATACGATCCGTTTGCGCAGCCAGCCGGAAATCAGATCCGTCAAAATGATCAGGACCACAATGCCGAGCAAAATAACGCCTACACGGTTCCAGTTGCGCATTTGGAGTGCAAATAGTAGCGGAGTACCGATACCACCTGCACCGACCAGACCGAGCGTGGTAGCAGAACGGATATTAATTTCAAAACGGTAAAGCGAATACGAAAGAAATTGTGGAATCACCTGCGGTAGCACGGCGAAGAAAATCACCTGCCAACGATTGGCACCGCACGCGATCAAAGCTTCCTGTGGCCCGTGATCGACACTTTCGATCGTTTCCGAGAAAAGCTTCGCCAGCATGCCGATGGAGTGAATGCCGAGGGCAAGCACACCCGCAAACGAGCCGGGGCCAACGGCTTTGATAAATAGGATGGCGACGATCATTTCGGGAAATACCCGGATGACACTAAGTACAAATTTCCCGCTACCCGATAAGGGACGCAGACGGGTCATATTGCTGGACGCCCAAAAGGCGAACGGAAGGCAGACAAATGCGGACACGAAGGTTCCGAGCACTGAAATGACCAGCGTATCCAGCAACCCGCGCAGCAAATCCTCTCCCTCAGGGATGTAGACGAACGACCAGTCGGGATGAAGGAAGCCATCCAATATAGCGACAGAGACACTTTTGGCCGTTCCCTGTAATCCTTCAAACTGCATCCCGCGAAAAGCCCAAATATAGATGATGATTAGCAGAATAGCCAACGCCCATAAGCGCAGGCGGGAGCCAATAGGTCTGCGAAGCGTAGGATCATTCATAATAATTTCCTCCGTAGCAGGTTACTGCCGTAATCAATCGCAAGGACGATGACGAGGGTCAGTAGAATAATGATGCTTGCCCGATCATATCGGAATAGCCCAAGGGAACGGTCAAGCAACAGACCGATACCGCCAGCGCCGACCAGACCCAGAACGGAAGCCGCCCGCACATTAACCTCAAAGGTATACAGCAAGTACGACACAAAATAAGGAAGAGCCTGCGGAACCACACCAAAGGCGATGACTTGAATGCGGCTCGCGCCAACAGCGGTCATGGCTTCCAGCGGCCCGGGATCAATGGCTTCAATCGCCTCAAAGGTCAGCTTGGCTATGATGCCAAAGGAGAAGAAGAGCAGGGCGAGCATCCCCGCAAACGGCCCGATGCCGAACACCGCCACAAAGATCGAGGCAAACAGCAAATCGGGAATCGTCCGTACTAGATTCAGGATCGTGCGCATCGGCAGCGAAATCAGTTTGCGCGGCATCACATTATAGGCACACAGCAACGCGACAGGGATCGCCAATATGGCTCCCAGTGTCGTGCCAACAATGGCGATCTGGATCGTTTCCAGCATCGGTTTCCAGATGGTAGGCAGATAGCTCCAGTCGGGTGGAAACATTTCCCCCAACAATTTGCCCATCTCCGGCAAGCCGACGATCAACTGGTAAGGTGTGGCATCCGTATGAATGGAGCAGGCTACCAGCACCACGATAAAAATCATCCAGGTGGCATAACGTTTGTAACGTCCTGGCAACGGTGGCCCTGCGGGCGGCTTACTTGGCTGAGGCGGTCCAGCATGCGGTGACGGTTGCATCGAAGAGAGCGGCTGGGCAGTGGAGTCGGGCTTCATGATCCCACTCCCAGCAGCTCATCATGCTTGATGGCCCGGCCGTAGATCTCCGCAAAGGCCTCATCCGTAGCCTCCTCCGGTGTGCCGTCAAAAACCACTTCCCCGGCGCGCAACCCGATGATCCGCGTTGCATATTCGCGCGCGAGATCAATGAAATGCAGATTGACGATGGTCGTAATCTGCATTTCACGGTTGATGCGCTGGAGGTCATCCATGACCTGGCGGGTGGTCAGCGGATCCAGCGATGCGACAGGCTCGTCCGCCAGAATGATTTTAGCCTCCTGCGCCAGAGCGCGGGCGATGGATACGCGCTGCTGTTGGCCACCAGACAGCTCATCTGCCCGGCTGTAGGCTTTTTCGCGGATGTTCACGCGCTCCAGCGCTGTTAGTGCCAGTTCGAAATCTTCCTTCGGAAAGAGGCCGAGAATGGTTCGCAGCGTTGAATGATAGCCGACGCGGCCGGAAAGTACGTTGCGGAGCACCGTCGAACGCTTAACCAGATTGAAGCTTTGAAAGATCATGCCGATATCACGGCGAATGCGCCGCAGCTCGCTGCTTCCAGCAGACGTGACGGACCTGCCACCCACGACAATGTCGCCAGACGTAATGTCATGCAGTCGGTTAATGGAACGCAGCAGGGTAGACTTACCTGCACCGGATAAGCCGACGATGACGACCATTTCTCCCTCCTGAATCGTCAAATTAATATTGTTCAACCCTTTGGTGCCGTTCGGGTATGTTTTCGATACGTTACGGAATTCGATCATATGCTCCCAACTTTCTCCCCTGATGGGGTGGAATGAAAACAACACCGCCATGAATACATGGACGGTGCTGCCCTGTCATTCGTAAAGCCTGTTTCGTAGCTGTTACTTCATTAAAGTACCTTGTTTGCTCCGATTACTTAACCGCTTGGCCAACGGCTTCGGCGTATTCACGCACGGAGTCGAAGTTTTTATCGTCGCCCTTTTCATAACCTACATGGGTGTAAATCTCTTTAATGATCTCGCCGCCTGCAGGATCTTTGGCGATGTCAATAAAGGCTTGGCTGATCTTGTCTCTCCACGCTTGATCCATATCAGAACGTACGCTGACGGTGTCATTTGGAATTTTAGCTGTGTAATGAATGACGCGAGTTTTTTCAAATACATCCGGGATTTCCTTCTTCACCGTGTTACGTGCATCCTGGAAAACAGCTACCGCATCAACTTGACCGTTCAGCAACGCCAGAATAGCAGCATCGTGGCCTTTGATTGTCACACCCTGCACATCCGTGTCCGGGTCCACGCCAGCTTTTTTTAGCTCTGCTGCAGGGTACACGTAGCCTGCGGAGGAGGTTACATTTTGCCAGCCAACCTTCTTGCCTTTCAGATCAGCTAGACTTTGAATCGGAGAATCCTTTTTCACCACGATCATTGCTTTATAAAAGTTTACTTTTTCAGTTGTGTCCTTGCCTGTAGCATCTTCAATTCCGTAGCGTTGAGCTTGCAACAGCAAGTCGGCTGCTTTACGGTTATCGTGGGCCAGTACATAAGCATTCGGCGGAAGGAATCCTACATCTACCTGTTTGGAAGACATGGCTTCCACAATCGTATTGTAGTCAGGAGATACCGTTACTTTCACCGGGATTCCAAGCTTGTCACCGAGTAGATTTTCGAGCGGTTTGGCTTTGGCTTCGAGCGTATCTGCATTTTGAGAAGGAACGAACTGTACCTTTAACTCCTTAGGAACATAGGCTGTGCTTTCGTTTTTAGAGCCATCTGTACCCGGAGTGGACGCGCTGTTGTTATTGCTTGCATTGGAGCCACAAGCGGCTAGACCCGCTGCCAGTGTGAAGGTCATGCACAAGGTCAGTGCTTTTTTGAACAAAATAATTTCCCCCTAAACATAGTAATAACGATAATAAAAAACCTGTAAATGCTGTGACAAACCAAATCTTAACAGCTAGTCCCGTAGCTAGGGTAAAAACCACTCCTGACTTTGGTAAAAATGATGTAAAATTTATCGTATGATTAAAACCATTTTCTGGATTTATGCAAAATGCTTATTTTAACATTCTCTTAACAGTGCTCTGTTAGACTTGTTCAAGCTCTATGACCGAAGCTGAGGGAGAGAATAAGATTGGATATTTTGGATATTAACGAAAAGGCAGACCAGGACAATGTAAGCCTTGTGAGAGTGAAGTTCCGCATTATGGTTACAACCGATTTGCATGTCAGTTTGTGGAATTACGATTATTATACGGATCAGGAAACGCTGCATTACGGTCTGGCGCAAACAGCCAGCTTGATTCAAATAGCCCGGGCGGAGGTACCCAATCACCTGCTGCTGGATAACGGAGATGTGATTCAGGGGAATCCAATGGGAGATTATGCTGTACAGCGAATCCAACAGGACCCAAGCGCAGTGCATCCCGCCTATAAAGCCATGAATCTGCTTGGATATGAGGCAGGCAATATCGGGAATCATGAATTTAACTACGGACTGGAATACTTGCAGACTTGCCTTCGAGGAGCGCAATTTCCTTATGTGAATGCCAACATTTATATAGCGGGAGAACAAGAGCAAAATTACTTTACACCTTATCTATTGCTGGATAAGACGGTAGAGGATGAAGCAGGTGGTAAGCATCTGTTGAAGGTGGGGGTCATCGGCTTTGTCCCTCCGCAAATTATGCAATGGGACAAGGCGTGGCTGGAGGGAAAAATCATTGTCAAAGATATGCTGGAAACGGCAAGACGGTTTATTCCAGAAATGAAGGCAGCGGGAGCCGATCTCATCATTGCTATGCCCCATGCAGGCTTTGAGGATATTCCCGAAACGCTTGATATGGAAAATGCAGTGCTGCATCTGAGCAGGGTGGAAGGGATCGATGCCATTGTGTTTGGTCATGCACATAAAGTATTTCCCGGACCTTCGTTTAAGGGGAAAACAGGTGTTGATATAGAGCGAGGTACCATCCACGATATTCCAGCAGTGGAGCCGGGCTTTTGGGGGGATCATCTGGGGATCATTGATCTGGAGCTGACCTTTAGTGGAGGGAAGTGGCAAGTGGCTACATCTGCTGCCGAGGTACGCCCGGTGTATGATCCGATACGCAAGGAGGCGCTGGTACAACCGGATACTGCCATTCAGCTGGCGGTAGCAGAAGAGCACGCCGGAACATTAGAGTATATTCGTGCACCTGTAGGTCAGACGACGATGGCGGTGAACAGCTTTTTTGCTCAGGTGATGGATGATGCTTCGGTTCAGCTCGTGAATGATGCGCAAATGTGGTATGTGAAGCAGCAGATGCAAGGGAGCGAGTACGAAGGATTGCCCGTTCTGTCGGCAGCAGCTCCTTTTAAAACAGGCGGCAGATATGGCCCGTCGTACTATACCCATATTCCGGCGGGGACGTTGGCGATCAAGCATATCGCCGATCTGTACAATTTTCCGAATACGCTGCATGTCGTTCGACTGACCGGAACGGAAATTCGGGAATGGCTAGAGTGGTCTGCTGGACAATTCCGGCAAATTGATCCTTCAGCAGAACAAGAGCAAGAGCTAATTAATTCTGATTTTCCAAGCTTTAATTTTGATATCATCGACGGCATCAGGTATCAGATTGATGTAACACAGCCAGCCAGATATGATGCTGACGGAGGCCTAAAGGACCCAGATGCACACAGAATCATTCAGATGTCTTTTGATGGCGAACCGATGGATATGCAGCGAAATTATCTGGTTGTTACGAATAACTATCGCGCGTTTTCCTCTGCGCTGGTCAATCCGGGTGGAGAGCGAATTATACTTGCTTCACCGGATGAGAACCGTCATGTGCTGACCGAATACGTGCGGCATATGAAGACGTTGACGCCAAAAGCTGACGGCCATTGGTCCCTCGCCCCATGGTCGGGGCGTCCGCATGTGACGTTCCTGACCTCGCCGCAAGCAAAGGATGCCGCTAATGCCTATTCGGAGTTGCTTTATGAAGGGTTAACGGTAGAGGGATACGCTAAGTTTGCCATCGATTTCGGACGTTCACGGTAGAACTGCTAACTTGTTTTTGTCCTATAAGTCCACAGCATCAAAATAATAGAAATAGACTGTCCCGCAGAGGACGGTCTTTTTTCATAAAACAGTTTTAAAATCGTACAAAATCCGTGATTTTATATGTCCTGAGTCGTGTTTAAAGTTATTGACCTCTCGTATAAATAGACATATACTTTGATTAAACAAATTTTGGTTTAAAAGGTAATGAAAAAGTCACCATCATTCGTTTGAGGGGGTGTCCCTTTGGAAAAAAACACCACGATCCGCGCAGAAATAGAAAAGTATATTCAAAGTGAAGGCATTTCAATGCAATGTTTTGCAGATGCTTCCAAGGTAAATCCGGGTACACTTAGCGGTATACTTAATCGGAACCCACCACGGCCTATCTCAGTCAATCAGCTTGATCTGATTACCGAGGCCATGGGATTGGAAGAAGGATCTTTGTTCGAGATGTATGTGGATGAATGTTTTATTCACTCCTTACCACACTGGAGGAGGTTGCGTCCGTTTCTCCTACGTTGCTCAGAGTTGAACAAGCTGGAGTGTATACGCAGTGTACTTGGCTATTTGATGGACGATTTATCGAACGTTCCTGCTATTTTTGAGACCGCAGAAGCGATGTTTGAGGATGGCAGACATGAAGCCGCCATGCTTCTGTATGATTGTGTCATCGAGAGTGAGAAGTATACCCACTCTGAACGGTTGGCGATCAGCTATTTCCGCATATTCCAGATTCAGATTAAGGATAACCAACGGAACTTGAAGGCTGCTGTACAATTCCATTTGTACCGTAGTCGTCTACCGGAAATTTACGCACTGGAAGGCTTACATATGCTATCTCAAGTGTTTGCTTTAAAAATGCAATGGTCCGAGATGGAAATGTATGCGGACGAGCTAAGAGAGCTGGCGCAGGCATTGTATCGCAATCGGAACCGTTTTGGAGATGAGCACCTGGAGCTGCTTAAGCCGCTCGTTTATTACTATGCTCAGGGGCATCTGCTCAAGGCCAGCTGCTATGAGTTTCAGGGCAGATATGAGGAATCCAAGCAATGGATTGAGGGTTATGCAGATTTGAGCTGGTTTGAGGGTTTAGACGAAGAAGGCTGGAAAGTGGTCAACCTACATCGTGTATATGCACAGGGCAACCGACTTTGTATTGAAATTAAAATGGGCAACACTTCTGCAATCTATGAATATATTACTTACCTGCGTGAGCATCCAGATGAGACACTGGAAGGCTTGAACACCTTGCTCGAATCGGCGAACCGGTTCGGTTATTTCGTGGATGCCGAACTGGGACTGTTTAGTCAGCAACTCAAGGGCTTCTGGGAGCTTGCACCGGAACGATGGGACACTCATTATCGCAAGCACTTTAATGCATTTCGCTTCGCATCCTTTTGTAAGGTGTATGCGGAATATTATTTCCGAAAAGGCGATTACCCCGAGGGAGTGGGACAAACCCTGCATTGCTTGCAACTGTCTGTCGATAATAGCTATACCGAACATATCATTGGTTGTATGGCGTTATTTGAGCAGCACCGGAATTTTGCTACACCGGAACAGCAGCAGTTGTATCAGAGTCTGTGCCTGGGCGTACGTGCAAATGAAAAGAATCATGCCTATGATCACAGTACCGGTGGGTATTTATAATTCCAAATTTCATTCGAATTCTTCATATAACACGTTATTGCGAGGATGTTCCCGTTTCAAAAGGGGATGTTCTCGTTTTTTAGCTGCTGCTGTCGCTTGTGACTTTTAGCATAGAGAGGACCGTTTTGCGCGTTGACAAGTTTCGCAAGCGGGATTAGGATAAATGCAGCACAGAAAGTGAAGGAGAGCATGTACAAATGACGATTCCCAAAACATTAACGATAGCCGGCTCCGACACAAGCGGTGGAGCGGGTATTCAGGCAGACCTGAAAACCTTTCAGGAGCTTGGCGTATATGGCATGACCGTATTGACAACCGTAGTAGCGATGGGTCCTAAAACCTGGGATCATCTTGTATATCCAGTTGCGTTGGATGTGGTAGAAGCGCAGCTGCGTACTGTATTGGAAGGTATCGGTTTTGATGCGATGAAAACCGGTATGCTTGGTTCGGTTGAAATTATCGAGCTGGTAGCCAGCCATTTGAAAAAGCATGATCTGAAACGGATCGTAATTGACCCGGTTATGGTCTGCAAAGGTACGGATGAAGTGCTTCAGCCGGAAAATACAGAGGCGATGCTGGAATTGTTGATTCCTGGCGCTGACCTGGTAACACCGAACTTGTTCGAGGCTTCGCAACTGGCGAAGAATGGACCGATCACGACACTGGAGCAGATGCAGGAAGCGGCTGCGATTATCCATGAGCGTGGAGCTAAGCATGTACTGATCAAGGACCGTGGCAAAATTCGCGCAGGTAAAGCGATGGATCTGCTGTATGACGGAATCACTTTTGACTGGTTTGAAGCCGATGTTGTAAAAACAAACTTTACCCACGGTGCAGGCTGCACCACTTCGGCAGCGGTAACGGCTGGTTTGGCACAAGGGCTGACTGTACGTGAAGCAGTGGATCAGGCCAAGAGATTTATTACACAGGCCATTGAGGGTAGCTTCAAGCTGAATGAATTCGTCGGTCCGACCCTGCATGCGGCACATCGTTTGCAAAATCAATAAAACATAAAGGTCTGCGATCTTAGAAAAACTTATAAATCTCCATCAGGCTGAATATATATTAGATTGTTTTAGATCATGACTTTTTTTGATATATAGAGTTAGATGAGGCTTAAAAGCCGCAATACATAGTATTGCGGCTTTTAAGGTTGTATTTTTTTGGAATTTCAGCTTCCAGTTTGGTCTAATCGTACTGTATAATAGGCATCAGATTTATTACATTTAAGGAGGAACCGAAGCAATGACATTATTCAGCCAAATGGCTTACAGTCGACCAGAGCAACCTGAAATTGAACAGCGGTTTAAAACGCTGTTGCAGCAGTTTCGTGAAGCAGACAGCGTAGAACGTCAAAATGAAGTGATTCATGCGATTAACAAGCTGCGCAGTAATGTGGAAACACAATTGCAATTGGTGGAAGTTCGGCACTCCATTGATACGGAGGATGCCTTTTACAAAGCGGAGCAAGAGTACGCTGATGATTTCATGCCGGTTATCCAGGAGTATGTAACCGATTACTACCGGGCATTGGTGGATTCTCCATTCCGAACCGAGTTGGAGAGTCAATGGGGCAGCCAGCTTTTCAGTATTGCCGAGGTAGCACTCAAATCGTTCCATCCGGATATTATTGAGGATTTACAGCAGGAAAATAAGCTGACCTCGGAATATGCTCAATTGATTGCTTCAGCGAAGATCCCGTTTGAGGGAGAAGAACGCACATTGTCGCAGCTCCTGCCTTTTGAAATGGCTACCAACCGGGAGACGCGCAAACAGGCCTCCGAGGCTAAATATCAATTTATGAGTGAGCATGAGGACGAGCTGGACCGGATTTATGATGAACTGGTGAAGGTACGTACGCGCATGGCACACAAGTTGGGCTATGACAACTTCGTAGAATTGGGCTATGCCCGCTTGGGACGTACAGATTACAATGCCGAAATGGTAGCCAATTTCCGCGAGCAGGTGCTGAAGCATATCGTTCCTCTGGCAACCAAGTTGAAGGAGCGCCAGCGCGAACGGATCGGAGTAGATCAGCTTCGCTATTATGACGAGGGCTTCAACTTCCTGTCAGGCAATCCAACGCCTAAAGGTGACCCGGAGTGGATCATTCGTAATGGAGCACGTATGTATGAGGAACTTTCAGCGGAAACACATGAATTTTTCAGCTTTATGATCGAACGTGGACTGATGGATTTGATCAGCAAAAAGGGCAAGCAAAGCGGAGGCTATTGTACATTTTTGAGTGAATATGGCACACCGTTTATTTTCTCCAATTTCAATGGTACATCCGGTGATATCGACGTATTGACGCATGAAGCAGGTCATGCCTTCCAGGTCTATGAAAGCCGGCATTTTGAAATTCCTGAGTACCATTGGCCAACTATGGAGGCGGCTGAGATCCACTCTATGAGCATGGAGTTTTTCGCATGGCCTTGGATGAATCTGTTCTTCGAGGAAGATACGGACAAATATCACTTTGAACATCTATCCTCATCGTTGCTGTTCGTGCCTTACGGCGTAGCCGTGGACGAATTCCAGCATGCCGTATATGAACATCCAGACTGGACCCCCGCCGAACGTAAAAGCGCATGGCGCTCCATTGAACGTAAGTATAAACCGCATCTGGATTATGAAGGCAACGAGTATCTGGAGCAGGGCGGGTTTTGGCACAAACAGGGTCATATTTTTCAATCCCCGTTCTACTATATTGACTATACACTCGCGCAACTGTGCGCGTTCCAATTTTGGAAACGCATGAGTATCGACCGGACAGCTGCGTGGGAAGATTATTTGAAGCTATGCCGTGCCGGGGGAAGTCGATCTTTTACCGGATTGGTTGAGTTGGCTGGACTAATCTCGCCGTTCCAAGATGGCTGTATCGCCTCTGTAATCGGAGAAATCGAAGCATGGCTGAACAGTGTGGATGATAAAAAGCTGTAAGCATAACTAAAAAGGGCATTTCGCTTACCTGTCAAAGCTAAAAGCTTGCAGATAGCGGAATGCCCTTTTGTGTAAAGGAAACTTCAATTAATGTTTGGTATTAAGCGGTTTGAGATTGGCTTCAATAGAGGCACGGCGTGATTCCAGAAATGGCGGTAACGCCAGCGATTCACCCAGAAACTCCAGTTCTTCATCCGTATCAAAGCCGGGCCCATCGGTGGCCAATTCAAACAGAATGCCGTTCGGCTCGCGGAAATACAATGAACGGAAGTAAAAGCGATCTACAAAGCCTGAGTTGGAAATTTGCAGCTGCCCAATACGGTCTACCCACTGTTTGAGCTCTTCCTCAGTTTCAACACGGAAGGCTACGTGATGCACACTGCCGCGTCCTGGTCGCTCTTGTGGCAGATCGTTGCGCTCTTCCAGATGAACTTCGGTTCCTGTACCGCCTTCACCCGTTTCATAGATAACCACATTCGGTTGTCCAGCAACAGGAGAAGGATAGGAGCCCTTTTTGCGGAAGCCCATAACCTGTTCTAGAATAAGAATGGTATTCTCCGCTTTGGGAATAGTCAGATGAACCGGCCCAAGTCCTACAATGCCGTATTCGGCAGGGACAGGGCTTTTCTCCCAAGGCGTGCCGCCGCGCATTCCGTGATCATGCTCATCTGAAACGAGGAAGAAGCGTTGTCCTTCAAAATCCTCGAACGAAAGTGCCAGGCGTCCCGCTTGATCCGTAATTTCGCCATGTTTTACATCCAGCTGCTCGAAGCGGTTTTTCCAGTAATCCAGTGCCTTGTCATTCGGTACCCGTAGGGAGAGAGCTGAAATGCTGTTATTTCCTGTACGAGTTTGTCCCGCATGTGGAATTTCAAAGAAAGTGACTTCTGTACCCGCAGTTCCACGCTCATCTCCGTAAAAAAGGTGATACACACTAACATCATCTTGGTTTACCGTTTTCTTGATCAGTCGAAGTCCCATTACCTGAGTATAAAAATCAACATTTTTAGCCGCTGCCGCTGTAATCGCCGAAACGTGATGCAATCCTAATAGTTTCATGTCATTATCCTCCTTGGTTTTTATATGATTAGGTTTTTCGAAGCAAAATAAACAGTCGCAAATTTTTCTTTATATTTATTATCTTGATTTTAAGATATATGTTTTTTGATTGTTTGTCAACTCTAATTTGAACTGGCTCCAAAGACGGACAAAATAGAAATTCGAAATAATGCAAAAGCAGATACAATAAAGCCCAATATAGATAGAACGAATTTTATTATAAAAGGAGTGTACTCAATGTATACGGATAAGGATTTAACGATTAGGCCTGTTACAGAAGAAGACCTGCCGGCTCTTTGGACGTTAACTTTTAAGGAAGAAGCACCGGAATGGAAGCAGTGGGATGCACCCTACTATGAACATAAGCCACTTTCTTTTGATGATTATTTAAAAGAGAAGGAAAAGCGAATCGGACAAGATTACTTTTAGATCATTGAAGTGGAAGGGCAAGGTCATTGGATCAGTGAGCTATTATTGGGAGCATCAGCCTTCCCAATGGCTTGAAATGGGGATAGGTATTTATGATTCGCAGTATTGGAGCGGCGGGTATGGTACGAGGGCACTTCGACTATGGATCGACCATTTGTTTAATACATTGCCTTTAGTAAGAGTAGGCTTTACAACCTGGTCAGGAAACCATCGGATGATGAAGGTTGGGGAGAAGCTGGGCATGACCCTAGAAGCCAGGCTTCGAAAGTGTAGATATTATAATGGAGAGTATTATGACTCGATCCGAATGGGGCTTTTACGGGAAGAGTGGGAACTGTAGGCGTTCAGACAAAGATACCTTTCTGAGCATAAAAAGATGACTTCTGAATTGAGCAGAAGTCATCTTTTTATTATTCCCACTGGTATTTTGGACTTTCTCGGTAAATCTATTCTGATTCCCGAAGTCGTTCTACAATACTTTGTTTGTCGTTCATAGAATAGACTGCTACTGGAATAAGTATCCCCAGCAATAACAGTAAAGGCAATGAGGCTAGAAGTGGCCAGATTATAAAGTGATAGCTCAAAAACCACATCATACTGCTTAGGGGTTTCACAATTGAAATAGAAAATATGATCCCTAATAAAATGGAGAATAGGGCGGTCCCGAATACATAATATAGCCCTTCATAGATCAGCATACCCCGCAATTGCTTTTTGGTCATGCCGATACTTTGCAGCATGGCAAACTCCTGACGCCGTGTCAATATACTCGTCAGAATTGCGTTTACAAAGTTGAGGATACCAATTAGGCCGATAATCAGACTGAGCGTGCCACCGATCATCATGATGGTGTTTTGCATACCGGAAAACTCATTCATTGAAGTAAATTTGGATGTGTAGTTCATTACTGGCTCTGTAGTTTCGGTGTAACTTTTTAAAAAGCTCTCCATGGCCTCTTCCTGATCAGGGGATACATTAAAGGCGTAGCTCATCACAGCAGGCTGCTCCGCAAGCGGCTTGTAAATATTCGCCGGAAGATAGAAGTTATACGTACTTGAACGGCGATCAGAATTGGTACTATATTTAATTGCAACATGACCAAGCACTGTGAATGCATGCGTAGTATACTCTCTATCCAGCGGAGCTTCTGCTGCTCCCATATAACTGTGAAGCGTGACCTTTTCACCCACCTTATATAGAGCTTCTTCCATATAGGGGATGTCATGGTCATCTAAATCTACCCCTTCCAATATATACTTACCGGAAGCCAGCTTTTCAAAATCAAGCTCACCGTCTAGTAATCGCAACCGGTGCAGTGGTAAATCTTCCAGCCCATATACTGCCGCAATGAAGTTGCCGCGAGAATCAGTCTCATCGTCCTCATTGGTGTATTTTCCATTCTCGACAGTAAGCACTAATCTGCCGCCGTACAAGCGACCGCCCTCTTCAAAGCCGGGCTGTGTCTGTACAGCCTGAATAAAACTCTCGGAGGTCTCATTTTTAGGGCCGCTAAAATAGGGACGATGAAAATATTCAGCATGAGCAATGAGAAAGTCAGTGTCATTGGATTTGGATACAAACTTATCCATATCAATGCTCTGAGACAGGGTGAACGCCGTGTTAAGAAGTACAAGGCTTAACGAAAGACTGATGACTACCAACACGGTACGCTTTGTATTGCGCCCCAAGTTGGAGCGAGCCATGTGGATCATTTTAGCGCCTTTAGTGGATTTTTTCAGCTTACGGCCACCCTTGGTATTTCCGTCTGTGTATCTTACTGCCTCAACTGGCGAAACAGCTGCCGCAATTCTGCCTGGCTTGAAAGTGCTGATCATTACGGTAATGAGCGCGAACAAAGCCGATCCTATAAAAATCCATGGGTTGGGAGATACCGATACCTCGGTATCGTTATACACAGTCATATTCATAATAAAAGGAACAAACGATTTACCGACAAAAAAACCTGCTATTAATCCAAATGGGATTCCTATCACTGAAAGAACTAACGCCTGTCTGCGAATGATCCGGCGGATCTGCTTGCCGCTTGTGCCGATTGTCTTTAAAAGACCATAAAAACGAATATCTCGCATCACCGATATTTGGAAAATGTTATAGATGATCAAATAGCCGGTAAATACGATCAGTATCAGGGCGGAAGTAAGTGCCATGATTGTTCCCGCATCCATACTAAAATTGGTCGAGATATATGACCAATTTACATTATTCACGATATAGTTTGGTGCATCTTCGTCAAGCGAGTACCCGCTTTCGGTAATCACTTTACTGAGCTTTCCCCGCAAATCAAAGCTATTGTCGAACATCATATATGCACTAATGGTGCCAGCATAGAAGTGATCCTTTTTATAGTTGCTTTGTAATTCCTTGGCATGAGCATCCACATAGGATCTGGAGGCCAATATTTGTCCTGCATTAAACACAGGATCGCTTTTCCACCAGCCGGATAGGATAAAATCACGCTGTACTTCTTTACCCCGTATGTCAAGCTTTAGCCTCAAAGGTGCTCCAACCTCCAGTGGAACACCCAATAGCTGCAACGTCTTGGAGTCTGCAATTACTTCATTTTCCGCTGCAGGCTTACGCCCCTCTTTAAGGTTAATAAAACCAAGCTTCATCCCTACATCGTCGTAATACCAGAACTCCGTATGGCGTTTTAGAAATTTATCGTTCATAACTCGATCGCTTAATATACGGTTATAAGCTATTTCCTTGATCAACGGATGATCCTTGACATGATTAAATTCGTCATCTGTTATATATTTAAGTATGGCATGACCATCTCCACCGGCCTGTCGCATGGTCGCCCGTTGTAAGCTTTCCACAGCGCCAAGCCCCATAGTGAACAGTGTTGTAAATAGCAATGAGGTTAGTGCTATGGCAACAATAGCAATGAGGTTACGGGCTTTGTTTACTTTGAAGCTCTTATCTGCCAGCTTGCGGATTACTTTTTTGTTCTTTACCTTGATCATTTGCCTTCACCGCCAACTATTTTACCGTCCTCAATGCGGATGATACGGTCTGCCATCTGCGCGATTTCTTCATTATGAGTAATCATCACTATCGTTTGGCGGAACTGCTGGCTGGAAACTTTGATCAATCCCATCACATCCAGACTGGTTTTACTGTCCAGGTTTCCAGTGGGTTCATCTGCCAAGATAATGGCGGGCTTGGCTGCCAGTGCTCTGGCAATAGCTACACGTTGCTGTTGTCCACCGGAAAGATTGTTTGGCAGATTATTCATTTTGTGGTGAAGGCCCAAGGTATGTACAATTTTATCTACGTGGGCTTTGTCCGGTTCTTTACCGTCCAGTTCAATAGGAAGCACAATATTTTCGTAGACATTTAAGACAGGCACCAGGTTGTAATTTTGAAACACGAAGCCAATCTTTCGTCTGCGAAAAATAGTCAATTCTTCGTCCTTCAATGTAAAAATATCTTTGCCGTCAATCGTAACGTCTCCACTTGTTGGACGATCAAGTCCACCCAGCATATGCAGAAGGGTAGATTTGCCGCTCCCGGATGTACCGACAATAGCGACAAATTCTCCACTTTCCACCTTCAGATTTACGCCGTCTAAGGCATGAACAGCAGTATCTCCATTACCGTAATGCTTCTTTAATGCCTGAGTTTTCAATAGAGCCATATACGTTCTCCTCCACAAAAAAATGTCTGGATCGTAGTCATCTACAGTACAGACATTAACACACTAATCTTTCCACAATCTTTCTGAAATCTAACAGTGTTGAAAGAATTAAGTATCCATAGAAAGGAAAATAGAGAAGGTAGAGCCACTGCCGTAGCGTGACCGTACTTTGATGTAACCACCCTCCGCAGCGATGATTTCTCTAGCTAAAAACAGTCCAATACCTACACCCTCTTGCGAGTTAACAGTGGGGGAGCGATAGAAGCGGGTAAAGATTTTACCTTGTTCTTCTTCTGCAATACCTATGCCGTTGTCGATAATATCAATTCGGCAAAACAAATCGTATGCCATTACTTTTATATTCATGTTTCCGCCTGTCTCTGTATATTTTATGGCGTTATCCATAATGTTATAGACAGCTTCACTCGTCCACTTTAGGTCAAAATAAGCATGGATAACTGTGTCCTCCATAACAACTGAAATCCCTTTGGTCTCTGCTTTTGGTATAATTTGCTCCAGTGCAGCATCAAGGAGCTTTTGAACAGATTCCCGCCTTGGCGATACCGTGATAATCCCCGTTTCAAGCCTCGAAGTTTTCACTAATGCATGGATCAGGAAGTTAAGCTTTTCGGCCTGTGCAGAGAGAGCTTTCACACAAGTGAATGCATCCTGCGATAATTCGTATTCACTAAGCAGTTGGGAATACAGCAAGATATTAGCAACAGGCGTTTTCGTTTGATGCGAAATATCAGAAATAAGCTCATTTATTTTATTTTTTTCCGCAAGTAAATTTTTGGAGGAAACAGTACAAATGGAAAGAAACCGTGCCAGCTTTGTCTCTACTGCAGATAAAACGGACTCGTCGAAAACATGCTCTGAAAAGTTTCCATTTATTGCAGTATCAATCATTTCCTGAATGGTTTTCATGGTTTTATGTACGTTTTTGCGATATAGAAGAATAGCAGTCCCGAAAGCGAATAAAGCAATAATGGTAATTCCCATACATATGTAATTAAGTGCTGCCAAATTATCTCACCGCCCATGTGTAGCCAATACCATAAACCGTCTTAATGTATCGAGGAGAAGAGGGGAAATCCTCCAATTTATCCCGCAGCCTTTTTACTGTAACCGACAAGGCATTTTCACCTACATATTCAGCTCCATCAGTCCAGATGCTATCTATCAAATGATCGCGCGAAACGGTATTGCCTCGATTATCGACTAGGATACGCAACAGTTTTTGCTCCGTTTTACTTAATTCAATGAGTGTATCATTCTTAAAAAATTCCATTTTGTTAAAAGAAAAAGAAAAGCCATCAAGCTGAAAGGAATCGGCAAGTGGATACCTAGCTCTTTTTAGCTGAACACCAACTCTTGCTCTCAGTACCATAAGACTGAAAGGTTTGGTGATATAGTCGTCAGCACCCAGCTCAAAACCAGTGACGACATCTGTTTCCATATCATTCGCAGTCAGAACAATGACTGGTAAAGCTTTTGTTTTACGTATATGGGTTAAAAGGTCGAGTCCACTTCCATCCGGCAAATTTACATCAAGAATCACTAGGTCAAAGGCAGTAACATTCAATTGTTCTTTTGCAGTAGCTATGTCATGCGTTTGCGTAAATACGTTGTTAGGTTCTTTAAGGGCAAGAACAATACCGTTACTCAAGGCGATATCGTCCTCGATGATTAATATGTGATTCATCATTCTCCTCCTATTTTTTTACTAACCAAAGTCATTGAACTCGATTTCCAGAACTACTCATCATAAACATACAAAAAGGGCTCCCAAACTCTCCATTTCCAGTTTACCGGATTTTACTCTTATTTGCTCCTTGGATTGCCTAGGCGGGATGTCGAGAAAGTTCTCAGCAGCTTTTTTGTCCTACTTTAAAACCTCCTCACATTGACAGATACGAGTTGACTGATATAATTTATGCTAGTTGATTTTTGATAATGATTATCATTCTTAGAGGGGAGGACAGGGCCGAAGCTTGGTACAGGTTGTTGGAGAACAGGCTCCCTTGGTTAGAACATGAAATTGCGTTATTTAATAGTGGCTTTTCTGGTACTGGCCTTCGCCTCGGTTTTTATTGGTGTTCATGATGTAACTCCACTTGATTTGTTCCACTTAACCAACGATCAGGCGCAGGTGCTCCTGATTAGCAGATTCCCACGATTGATCAGTATCATTATCGCAGGGGCGAGTATGAGTATCTGTGGGCTCATTATGCAGCAGCTTACCCGGAACCGATTTGTATCGCCCACCACTGCAGGGACGATGGATGCGGCACGATTGGGTGTGCTGATGGCTATTATGGTGTTTGGAGCAGCAGGATTTTGGACGAAGATGCTGACGGCTTTTGGATTTGCTCTAGGGGGAACACTGATTTTCATGAAAATACTGGATAAAATCCGTTTCAAGGACCCGGTATTTATCCCGCTTGTCGGTTTGATGTTTGGAGGCATTTTAAATTCGGTAACGACCTTTTTTGCTTACAAATACAATCTGATCCAGGGCATTTCTTCGTGGATGCAGGGGGATTTTTCTCTAATCATGAGTGGTCGCTACGAGATGCTATATCTTAGTGTTCCTTTGGTTGCATTGGCGTACATATATGCGAATCGTTTCACAATTGCAGGCATGGGTGAGGATTTTGCGGCCAACTTGGGTGTACATTACAAGCGCACCGTCAATGTCGGTTTGGTGATCGTGGCTTTGGTATCCTCTGTTGTCATCTTAACCGTTGGGACGATTCCCTTTTTAGGGCTGGTTGTACCCAATCTAGTCAGCATGTATATGGGGGATAATCTGAAAAAAAGCCTGGCCCATACAGCGATCTTGGGCGCCGTCTTTGTGCTGTTTTGCGACATTTTGGGACGGGTGATCATTTATCCGTATGAAATTTCTGTAGGGCTTACGGTTGGTGTGATCGGGAGCGCGTTGTTCTTGTATTTGCTGCTGAGGAGAAGGGCTTATGAATCCTAAATTAAAAATCGGAATATTAGCCGCTGTCGCGCTTGTGTTGATTGTTGCTTTCGTGTTTATAGATCTTCCGCATACCTGGCATTACGCGCTGCCACGACGATTAAAAAAGATCGCAGCCTTCATTCTGACAGGTGGCTCCATTGCTTTTGCAACCGTTATTTTCCAGACGGTTACGAATAATAAGATTTTGACTCCGGGTATTATCGGACTGGATTCACTGTACATGCTGATTCAGACGACGATTATTTTTGCATTTGGTTCCGTACCCTTCATTTCGACCAGCAAAGAATTGAACTTTTTGCTGTCAGTGGGGCTGATGGTGCTGTTCGCAGGACTGCTATACAAATTAATTTTCCGCAAAGATGGACGCGGGATTTATGTACTTTTGCTGATTGGTCTGGTATTCGGCACACTATTCAACAGTCTGTCTACCTTTATGGAGGTACTGATTGATCCGAACGAATTTGCGAAAATCCAGGACAAGAGCTTTGCCAGCTTCAGTAATGTAAACACCGAGCTACTGTGGCTTTCTATATTCATTCTTGTGCTCGTATTTGCTTATGCGTGGAGATTCATTAAGTATCTGGACGTGCTGTCGCTCGGACGAGAGCATGCGATTAATTTAGGGCTCCCTTATAGTTTTATCATTAAAAGACTGCTGGTTATCGTAGCCATACTCATTTCCATTTCTACAGCGCTTGTCGGGCCGATTACGTTTCTAGGGTTAATTGTGGCCAATGTGGCTTATCAGGTGATGAAAACCTATCAGCATCGTTATATTATTCCGGCCTCTATCTGCGTCAGTGTCATTGCGTTGGCAGGATGCCAACTGCTGGCAGAAAGAGTATTCGACTTATCGACAACGGTCAGCGTCATTATTAACTTTATCGGGGGGGTGTACTTCCTGTACCTTTTGCTGCGGGAGAATAAATCATGGTAGAAATCAAAAACGTATCCAAACGCTACGGGAATAAAAATGTGGTGGATCAGGTATCCGTCACTGTACCTAAAGGTACGATTACCTCCTTTATTGGACCTAATGGCGCTGGAAAAAGCACCTTGTTGTCGATGATCAGTCGCCTGACTGACAGTGATGAGGGAGAAATCCTCATTGACGGGCAGGCCGTGAGTCTGACGAAAAGTGAGGAGCTAGCCCGGAAGATATCTATTTTAAAACAGACGAACGATGTCAATATCCGCTTAACCGTGAAGGATCTGGTTAGCTTCGGCCGTTTTCCGTATTCCAAGGGCAGATTGAACAGCGAGGATCGCAAAATGGTGGAGCAGTCTATGGCTTACATGGGACTGGAGGATATGAAAGACAAGCATATTGATTTGCTCAGTGGGGGACAGCGACAGCGGGCTTTTATTGCCATGATTTTGGCTCAGGACACAGAATACATCCTGCTGGATGAGCCGCTGAACAATCTGGATATGAAGCATTCGGTTCAGATTATGAAGATGTTGCGCGGTTTGGTGGATGATCTGGGCAAAACGATTCTGGTTGTGCTTCACGATATTAATTTTGCATCCTGTTATTCAGACTATATTGTGGGGATGAAGGATGGCAGGTTGCTAAAACAAGGAACGGCTGACGAGATGATTGATAGTCAGGTATTAAAGGATTTGTACGATATGGATATTCCGATTCAACAGATCGGTGACCATAAAATTTGCGTTTATTTCACTTAGGGGGAATGTTAAATGAAGAAAAATATGATGTTTTTAACGCTAATGCTTGCATTGGTACTGATCGTGTCAGCCTGTGGCAAAGCAGCTCCGGCAACACCGGAAGCGACTGGAAACGGCTCCTCTGCTGCAACAACGGAATCCAAAACTATCTCGGTCAAACACGCACTGGATGAAAACCCGGTCCAAGTCAAAGTTAATCCAAAAAATGTCGTTGTCTTTGATTTTGGTTCATTGGATACGCTGGATAAGCTGGGTGTTGACGTTGCGGCAGTAGCGCAGCAGGATCTTCCTACGTATTTGAGCAAATATAAAGATTCCAAATATGCAAGCGCGGGCACGCTGTTTGAACCGGATTACGAGAAAATCAGTGATTTGTCTCCTGAACTCATCATCATCGGCGGCAGACAAGCTGATGCATATAAAGAGTTGAGCAAAATTGCACCGACCATTTCGATGGCTGTAGACACCAAGGATTATATCAATTCCTTTAAGAAAAACGTTGAAACACTAGGTCAAATCTTCAACAAAGAAGATGCTGCCAAGCAGGAACTGGCTGCGATTGATAGCTCCATCAAGGCCGTACATGACAAGGCTGTAGCGAGCAAAGCTAAAGGACTGATCGTGCTGACGAATGAAGGAAGCCTGAGCGCATATGGCTCACAATCCCGCTTCGGTATCATTCATGATGCTTTTGGCGTAACCCCTGTAGATCCTGGCATTAAAGTATCCACGCATGGACAAAAGGTTTCTTTTGAATATGTACAGCAAAAAAATCCGGATTATATTTTTGTCGTTGACCGTGGAGCTGTGGTGGTCGAAGAAGGCAAGGAACAGGTTACAGGCAAACAAACCATGGAGAATGAACTGGTGAAGAAAACCAAAGCATTTAAAAACGGTCATATTGTATACCTTGATCCTAACTACTGGTACCTGTCAGGTAATGGCCTGGAATCTGTATCTGAAATGATCAAGGAAATGGATGCTGCATTGTAATGAATATATTCACATCATGGAGGACTGTGTAGGATGAAAGGTCATATAGATGAAATTCCATTAGATGGGTACCTTGTACACGTCTATACACCTCCCGTCTCCGTGAATCATAATGAGCTGTATCCTGTGCTGTATGTGCAGGATGGCAGCTCTTTATTTCTAAGCGGGTTGGATGAGCTGGAAAGAGGTTTTTCTACGGGAGAGCTGCCCCGTGTGGTGCTGGTAGGTATTCAGCCCGTAAATCGACTGGATGATTATACGCCTTGGAAGGCAGCTGCTTTAGTAGAAGGAAGACCTGCTTTTGGCGGTGGCGGAGATGCCTATCTGGCGTTTGTGGTTACAAAAGTAATGCCGTACGTCGAGGCAAGATATCCAGTGCATACTGGAACGGAGCATACGGGCATCATCGGCGCCTCATTGGGCGGCTTAATTTCCATGTATGCCGTCTTCAAGTATAAGGATGTCTTCGGACGCATCGGTTCCATCTCAGGCTCGTATTGGTATCCGGGCATGATTGATTATATGCAATCTGCATCTTGTGCAACTGTGAGGGATGGGACACAGCGCTTTTATATATCTGTCGGGACCCGTGAAGGTGAAGGGAAGACGAATGTACAAAAAGATATGGTTCCGCTGACCCTCCAGGCACACGAGGTGCTGCGGACACAGGGACTGGATGCAAAAGATGTGCTTCTTGAGTTGGATCAGGATGCGGCGCATCGTGTGGATTGTTTTCAGCGTCAATTTCCTAAGGCCGTCCAATGGCTGTTCGGATAGCATGAATGGAATACGAATCTCATACAACAACCTCAAGGGATTGGAGAGCGTGGAGTCTCTATGTCTTTGGGGTTGTTTTTTTTGTATATTTTTTTCGTATAATAGAGGAATATTAAAAATTTAAAGTTATACGTTGTTGGAAGTGAGGGAAGCATAAATGAAAAAAAACCGCCTGGGATCATCGGATTTGCTGGTAGGTGAGATTGGTTTGGGATGTATGTCGGTCGGTACGGAGGAGCAGCAAGGTGTTTACTTGATTCATGAAGCGCTAGATAGGGGCGTAAACCTGTTGGATACGGCGGATTTGTACCAGCACGGACGCAATGAAGAAATTGTGGGTGCAGCGATCCGTGGACGGCGGCAGGAGGTCATCCTGGCGACCAAGGTCGGCAATCGGCGTCTACCGGGGCAGGAGGGCTGGGAATGGGACCCATCCAAGAAATATATTCTGTCTGCCGTCAAAGAGAGCCTGCGGCGCCTTGGAACGGACTACATCGACCTGTATCAGCTGCACGGAGGGACAATTGACGATCCGATGGACGAAACTATAGAGGCTTTTGAGCAATTACAGCGGGAGGGCGTCATCCGTTATTATGGTATTTCCTCAATTCGCCCTCATGTCATCCGTGAATATGTCAAACGCTCGAATATCGTTAGTGTTATGAATCAGTATAGTTTACTGGATCGGCGTGCAGAAGAAGAGGTACTGTCTTTGCTTCAGGAGCGGGGAATTAGCGTGATTGCACGTGGGCCTGTGGCCAGTGGTGTATTGACTGACGAAGGGGAAGGAAAGATAGCCAAGGGATATCTGGACTACAATGAAGCAGAACTACTGGACGTACGTAAGCAATTAAAGGCATTTGCAGGGGCGGACCGTCGTATGGGTCAGACAGCTATTCGTTATAGCTTGTCACATCCGACTGTTGCTGCTGTGATCCCGGGTGCAAGCTCTTTGGGACAATTGGAGCATAATATTTCTGCGGCGGATATTGCACCGCTAACCAGGCAAGAGCGGCAGACACTACAGCAAATCAGCCGAGCCAATCGTTATGATGCGCAATACCGCTAATCCGAGCAATAATAGGACAAGTGTCAAACATGTACCCATCCCAGTTGCAATTTATAAAAGAATCATTACAATATAAGAATAAGCTTCGGTTTATAATTCATATGTGAATATGGAGACGTTATAAATACACTCTAGGAGGGATCACGAATGGAACGCATCGAATCTCAGCAGCAATATCAGGATTTAATTAACGGTGACGGTCTGACTGTCGTGAAATTTGATACAACCTGGTGTCCGGATTGCAAGACACTGGATAAATTTATGGACGGCATTATTGAGGAAAACGCGGATAAGCGTTTCTTTGCGCTTGATGCAGAGAAATTCCAGCCGATTGCCGACGAAAATCAAGTGCGCGGCATTCCGAGTCTGCTCGTGTTCCGTAATGGCGAAAAAATTGCTCATTTGCACAGCAAATACGCTAAAACGCCAGCTCAAATTTCGGAATATTTGACTACGCTGGAATCCAAACAATAATCAGAACGCATGATAGGGATCGTTCAGTACGATCTATCCTTTCTGCAAAATAGTAAAAGGGATATCCAAGGCTGATCATTCAGATCCTATGGATATCCCTTTTTAGTTATTGGTTATGGGTACCAAACAATGGCTTATAAAATAATGAAAAAGAACACAGCCGCCAGCACGAAGCGGTAAATGGCGAACGTAGTCAGGCTCAAGCGTTTGAGCAGACCGAGGAATGTTTTGATCGCCAGCATTCCGACGATAAAGGCAGTAATAAAGCCGGCTGCGAACACTGGAAAATCACTCATAGACAGATGATCCATACTTTTGATCATATCAATACCCGATGCACCCAGCATGATCGGAACAGATACGAGGAATGTAAATTCCGCGGCTGCCGTATGGCTTACACGTGCGAATAGGCCCCCAGACATGGTTGAGCCTGAACGGGAGAAGCCTGGCCATAGAGCTAGGACTTGGAACATACCGATGGTAAATGCTTGTTTGTACGTGATCTCATCCAGCGTATGTGATCTAATAGGCGGATGAAATTTCTCAGCCGCGATCATGAGCAGGCCCCCGATCACCAAACTGTACAAAACCGTTTCAGGACCAAACAGGTATTGCTTAATTACATCACGGAACAGTACGCCAATCAGGCCCGCAGGGATCATGGCTAAAATAATATGTAACAGGTTTAGACGTGGCTGGCTCGAGATTTTGCGTCTGAAATCAAACAGGCTCAGGAATCTGCGCCAGTATAATACGACGACTGCCAGCACAGCACCTAATTGCACGATAACCTCAAACGTTTTGACCGTATCATTCTCTGTGTTTAATCCTAGAAGATTAGCCGTGAGGATCATGTGACCCGTCGAAGAGACCGGCAAAAACTCTGTCAGTCCTTCAATAATTCCCATAATAATAGAAGATAAAATATCCACTTTACTAGCTCCTCCTTACACGCGTGCAGGGCAAACGGCCTAAGTCGTTTGCCCTGGAAATATGTCATTTCAGTAGGAGTGAACGCAAGTGTCACAAGTGCAAAGATAAACGCTCAGGTCACACGGTTCACTCCCGGGAAGAAGTGTCCGATTCTGCTTCCAATTCAGATGCGGGGGATGTGTGGTGTAAAATAATCTCCACCCGACGAATACGATTTTTACCCATTTCACGAATGATAAATTTCACATCTTCTTCTATGAATTCCTTGCCCTGTCTAGGTTCCGGAACCCGGCTATACACCCACCCTCCGACAGTATCCACGTCTTCATCGTCCAATGTCAAGCCAGTCAGATCACTCAGATCGGAAAGCATCACTTTACCATCCATCAAATAACTGTTCTCCGTCAGTTTCTCGATTTCCTTCCGTTCATCCTTATCAAATTCGTCCCGAATTTCGCCAACAATCTCCTCCAAAATGTCCTCGATGGTAATGAGGCCGGAGGTTCCACCGTATTCATCGACCAGGAGAGCGATATGAACCTGCTCCTTCTGCATACGTTTTAGCAGCGTGTTGACGGGGATAACTTCTGGAACGGTCAAGATCGGTTGAATCAGGCTGTCGAAAACAAGCTCGGGATTGCGATCATACTCTAGGAAGAGCTGTTTGGTATTAATCATACCAATGATCTGATCCTTGCTATCTGTCGCCACCGGAAAACGGGTATACTGCTCTTCGTGAATAGTCAGCATGTTTTCTTGTAGCGAGCGATTCGTAAACAAGCATACCATATCTGTACGTGGCACCATAATTTCCTTGGCAACGGTCTCGTCAAAAGCAAAGATACGATTTACGTAGCCATATTCGGTGTTATTGATCTTACCACTTTCCACGCTTTCGGACAAAATGATCTGAATTTCTTCCTGAGAGTGCGCTTCTTCATGCTCACTAGCCGGTTGAAGACCAAACAGACGAACCAGACGATTGGCCGAGCCGTTAAGGAGCCAAATAAACGGATACATAATCCGGTTAAACCACACGATGACTGGAGAGGTTAACAGACTGACAGCTTCCGCTTTGCGGATCGCCAATGTTTTGGGAGCCAGTTCACCGATCACCACGTGCAGGTAAGTTACAATGACGAATGAAATAATAAAGGCCAGGATATGTGAAAAATCCCCATTGATGTTGAGCTGTTGAAAGAGAGGCTCCAGCAATTTGACTACGGTCGGTTCACCGAGCCAGCCGAGTCCCAACGCTGTAATCGTAATACCAAGCTGACAGGCGGACAGGTAGCCGTCCAGATTATTGACGACTTTTTGTAGCGCCAGTGCGTTTTTACGGTTCTCCACGACCAGCTGATCGACCCGGCTGGAACGGATTTTAATAATCGCAAACTCGGTAGCCACGAAGAAAGCACTAAATAAAATCAACACCGCAAACAAAAATAGACTGACACCTATACCCATATAATTTTCACTCATCCCTTTTTCGTTCAATTTTTTAAGGAACTCCATTTTAAGTTCACTTGAACTTATTTTAAGAACTTAAAAGGAAATATACAAGGTTCATATGGAATCGTAGCAGGTCACCTACCTCCAATTTACACGGAAAATAAGGCATAATAGAACCCGCACGGCTCATTGCTTCACTTTACAAGCCTAGTTTAAGGGCGTATGATGAGTTCAAATGAACTTGAAATGTAATAAAGGGAGGAAAGCAGATGGAGTCTTTTACCCTTACTCGTCGTGATATGGCCCATTTGCTGCTGGCCATGGAAGGTCGCCGCGAATTGCAGCCTTTGGCCGTTCTGCAGGATGCCTGGAGGCGCACTCATAGCCATCTCGCCCGCTCCGGGAGCACGATGCCGACATTTTTATACACCGACGTGACACCTGTGCTAGATAAAATCATCAAGGGTAAGCACAGCGCAGCCTTTTCGCTGCAGGAGATCGTTTCCCTGGGTCAACTGGTCGAATACAGCCATGTCTCACTGGCATCAATGCAAAATTGGGTTAAACGCGACTTCAAGGAATTTCTTGGCGCTCCGAAGATCGGCAAAAAATACTCGGTCAACCAGGCAGCTATATTGCTCATTGTAGAAGATTTAAAATCATGTCTTGATTTTGAATCCATTCGTCAGCTATTTCATATCCTGTTCCAACAACCCGAAGATGATACGGACGATCTGATTCAGCCGGTCGATTTGTACGCCGCCTATTCAACTTTGTTTGAGGAGCTGGATGCGAATGGAGACCAAATGCTCGATGTTGCTGGAGCAGGCTATGCAAAGGACAACGGAAATTCCATTACAGGACAGCAGCGTCAAGAAGGTGCGACAGAGGAGCTGCTGGTGCAGGCGGCTGATCAATACACCAGTCGTTTACAGCATTTGACCCCTAACCAGTGTGAAGCAGTGCGTAATACTTTGCTGGTGGCAGCAGTTGCGGTGCAAAATAGTTATTTTTTGTCCATGGCACGTCGGTATGTGAATGCGACGTTGTTTCTGGACTTCCAAGGGTAAATCAGGATTGGCACAGAAGCCAATCCTATTTTTTTGCTCTTTTTAGAGGATTGTCTACCCTTTTGGAGACTGAAAAAGTATACAAAAGAGGTATATACACTAAAACGCTGTCAAAGATACAATAAACATATATAATCCAGCAATTGGAAAAACTTTGAATATCTCTTCCAAAGCATCTGGATACACACACAGGAGGTAATGGCATGTCCGATGTCTCCATCATCATTTGTACCCGCAACCGGATCGAAGACCTGACACGCTGTATACAATCTATTGCAGTACAGCAGCAATTGGAGCATACGGCTGTAGAACTGCTGATTGTTGATGACGGCGATATTTCTGACCAACAGATCGAGCAGTACCGTCACATGGTATCCGGATTGCCTCAAAGCGTTTTGAAATATTATAAAAAAAGTCGTCCCGGCGTTTGGTTATCCCGCTATGAGGCCTTGTCCCTTGTGCGGTATGATATTGTGCTGTATTTTGACGATGATGCAGAACTGGACGATAAACTCTATATCCGGCGCTTGCTCGATACCTATGATCAGAATGAAACGATTGTGGGTGTTGGAGGGATTGCAAAGGGATTACATTCGAGCCGGGCAGGAAAGCTGCTGGGCGTTTTGACATTTCAGATGTCTTCATCCCTCGGCAAGCTCTCGCCTAGTAGTCTGGCAGGTTCTTTGCTGCGTTGGGGCGAAGCAACTGAGGTTTTCGATACAGAATTTTTCCATGGCTGCAATATGTCATTTCGGAGGGATGCGCTTCGGGACATGAAGCCGTATCCGTGGATGACCAGTTATGCCGTGGCTGACGATTTGTACATGTGCCAGCTGGCGAGCCGTTACGGCAAATTGGTTATCAATCCTGACTTAACCATCATTCATCATGAATCTCCAAGCTCGCGCGATAAGGCGGGCAAAGTAGCCAAGGCAACAGCGATTAACCACTATTATTTTCTTGCCTTGAAAAAGGCTGGAGTGATTCAGTATGGAGCCCTTTTATGGACCTTATCCTACTTGATGCTCAAAGAAACGCTGCGTCGCAATTTTAATGCCGCAGATGGATACAAGCAGGGGGTGTTGTTCATTCTGAACCCGCGTAAGCAAAAATATAACGAATATTTAGGCCCGGCGGTTCAGTAATCCGTTTTATACACATTGACAGGATAAAGGGGGAGTATGATGTTAAGCTTGTCCATTGCTCTGTGCACCCGAAATCGGGTTGATGATCTGACCCGATGCATCAATTCAATTGCCATTGGGGGAGCACCGGAGGCATGTGAAACCGAGCTATGGATTATTGACGACGGAGAACTGCCGAAGCATGTGCTGGAACGTTATGAGCGTCAGTTGGGCAGAGCGGGAATTACCTACCGATATCATCGTAAGGAGCAGCCGGGATTATGGTTATCTCGTGTAAAGACAGCTGAACTTGCGCAGGGTGACATCATTTTGTTCCTTGACGATGACGTTGAGCTGCCGAGCAACTACTTGAATGAGTTGATGCGTACCTATGAGGCTTACCCGCAGGCCGCTGGTGTCGGCGGTATTGCACAGGGAATGAGTAACAGCTTCATGGGAACGATTCGATGCTTGCTGTCATTTCAGCAGTCTTTGTCCAAAGGGAGGTTGTCCCTCAGCGGTCAGTCCGGCTCGATGTATAACTGGCATAAGGCCAAGAAGACGTTTAGAACCCAGTTTTTCCATGGCTGCAATATGTCATTTCGCCGTGAGGCGATTCGCAGTCTGGAGCCGGTACCTTGGTTGCAAAGCTATAGCGTAGGTGAGGATTTATTACTTTCGCGCATCGCAATGAAAAGCGGTCCGTTATACATTAACCCGGCGCTTACGCTGCTTCATCACGAATCGCCGTCCTCGCGCGACAATATGGAGCAGGTTACTTATATGCGGGTGATGAATCATATTCATTTGCTGCGTGACGAGGGATCTGGGCCTATTGGTTATGCAGCACTATACTGGACGACGTTGTATCAGATTTTGAGAGAAAAGCCCAAGAAAAATCATACTGCCATTCAAGGCTATAGAAGAGCGTTGAAAGCGATCTTTTCAAGTTCAAAGGAGCCTGTTGGCGGGCAGTTGCCTGAACGCAATTCCAAAAAAACGGTAGGCTGATGGAGGTGCGTCATAAGACGCGATTGAGCATAGAGACGAGAGGCTTAATAAGGAACAGGAGTTGGACGTAACATGAGCACATGGACAGCAGCAAGGAAAGTATTCACGGGTGACAGTCTCGCCAAAACGATCATGCGCACGAGCTTTAACAATTTTTTTGTGCTAATCGTCACGACCCTGACTTCCATCCTGACCGCACGTATGCTCGGAGTAGAGGGGAAAGGAGAACTGGCGGCAGTTCTGTTCTGGCCTACGCTGATCGGCAGTGTGTTGAGCTTCGGATTACCAACGTCGTTAATTTATAACATTAAGAAGAAAACAGGCACGACGGAAGAACTGCTGGCGTTGTCGCTCTGGATTCAGTTGCCTGCCAGCTTGTTGGCGGGAGCAGTGGCCTGGATATGCATGCCGCTGTGGCTGAATGGTTATGGTGCGGATATCATCCAGCTGTCCCAGCTTTATTGTGCGGCAGCCGTACCGCTGGCAGTGCTTACAGCGCTGACGACAGCATTGTCGCAAGGGCTGGACCGGTTTAGCGTATATAACGGTCTGTTGTTTTACTACCCGTTACTGAATTTCATCGGTCTGGTGACACTGTGGCTGATGGGCTTACTCAATGTGCAGCTGGCTGGAGCAGTGAATTTTGCCGCAAGTTTCCTTGCACTAGTGTGGGCGTTCCTCCGTTTGCGCAAGTATATGAATTTGCGTACTTTCCGCCCATTTACCAGCCGCCAAGTGCTTCGTCCTTATTATAGCTATGGAGCGAGGGTTTACGGGATGGAGCTGATGGGGACGCTGTCCACACAAACGGACAAAATCGTTATTGTGGCGCTGCTATCACCTAAAGCGTTCGGTCTGTACTCTGTCGTCTACGCCTTGTCTCGTGTGTTCAATGTGGTGCAAAATGCTGTCACTAACGTTACCTTTCCAAAGGTGACGGGGATGGAGCACAGCAAGATTGTCGAAACGGTAGGTCGTGCTTTTCGCATCTCTATGGCTGCGATGCTAATCGTCATTGTGCCTGCTCTCTTCATTGGACGATACATGCTGGGTTTGCTGTACGGCCCCGCTTTCCTGGAAGCATCGCTAACGTTCTACCTGCTGTCACTGGAATGTATCATTGGTGGCGGCTCATGGATTCTGGCTTCGGCCTTTAACGCGCTGGGACGTCCGGGACTGGTATTGTTCCGGCAAATTGTAGCCTATGCGATCACCGTCGGTCTGTTTTTTATTTGTACACCGATCTTCGGTCTGGATGGCATTGCGATTGCTTTGCTTGTAGGCGCTTGTGTTCGGTTGGCGTTCTCACTGTTCTCGTTCCCCATGTTTTTCAATGTTCCGCTATCACGGATCATTTTTGATAAAAGTGATATTACATTCGTCATTCAGACAATACAAAAGAAGCGCAGGAAGGGAGAACTGAAAGATGCCGAATTTGCATCCCATGGCTAAACTGAAAAATAAGCTGAGCGTCATTCTCGACGTAGTCCCCCAAGGTTCGAATATCATTTATGTCGACTATCCCGTCTATAATAACGGTGGGGATGTACTCATCATGAAAGGCACCGAGGCGTTCTTCAAGGATAATGGTATCCGTGTCCGTGCCCGTTATAGCGCTATGGATATTCCCGATCAGCTTCAAATTCCAGGTGACTGGATTATCGTGTGCCACGGCGGCGGCAACTTCGGCGATCTCTATTCAAATCACCAAAATTTGCGAGAACGCATCGTTCGCGATTTCCCTAGCCACCGAATTGTGATTATGCCGCAGACGATCCACTTTCAATCTGAACAGAAGGCTAATGAAGTCGCTGCCTTGTTCAATGCTCATCCGGATCTACATATGTTTGTGCGGGATACACGCTCTTATCAGTGGGCTAAGGACAAGCTGAACCAGTGCAGTATCACACTATGTCCTGATATGGCACACCAGCTCTGGCCATTGAAGCCGACTACGGAAACCGTGAAGGATGTATTGTATTTCCTGCGGACTGATATTGAAACGGTGGGTGGACAAAAGAAGTTCGATGACGAGGCAGATGCTGCTCACCGGCTGGACTGGGATACTTTGTTCACTCCGCTGGAAGTGAAGGGAATTGTCTATTTCCAGAAGTTTTATCGACTGGATAAGAAAATCGGTGGCCCTTTGCCTACGCGTACATTCTGGTACAAGTATACAGACCATCTCATGAACAAAGCGGTTACGCTGTTCAGCTCTTACCGAGAGGTTCGCACTTCACGGCTGCACGGTCACATTCTGGCCTGTCTGCTTGATATGCCGCACGTTGTCATTGACAATTCCTACGGCAAGAACTCGCAATATTATAATACCTGGACACAGCCGAATCCAAAGGCGCAGCTGTTTAGTGAAGCTCCAAGTGCGTTGGAGCAGCCATCTTAATAGTAAGAAAAGATACGTAGATTAATTTCAAAGGTATGATAACGGCAAAAAATCTCCTGACCACTTCATTGGTTAAGGGGGTTTTTCGTTTAAGGATATATAGAGCATCAGTATAATTGTTAATTAGATAAACCATTAAGGCAATGAATATTTAATGGCTTAAATACCGCTTCATTTTGACAATTCATTTCATGAATAGATATAATTTATGGGATAAAACTTGTAGGAATATTGGGAACCCCCTAACTTTTGCAGAATAACATGAAAGTATATTTATTTAAATGAATCGAGGCTGACGAATGAGTAATCAATCGATGGACATGCTTCTCACGAAGGATATCGTGCGTGAAGGTGAGTCTATTTTGCGTACGAAGGTTGAGCCGGTATGCTTGCCACTGTCTGAAGAGGATCTTCAACAGATGCAATGGATGCTGGATTATCTGAAAAATAGCCAAAATGAAGAGCTGGCTACCCGCTATGAACTGCGCCCGGGTGTGGGGTTATCTGCAAACCAGGTAGGTTTGAACAAAAGAATGTGTGCTATTTATTATGAAGATGGGGACAAAACGGTAGAGTATGCATTGTTTAATCCGAAGCTGGTCAGCCACTCCACGTCCATGATTTATTTGGAACAGGGTGAGGGGTGCTTGTCTGTAGATCGGTACGTAGCCGGATATGTACCGCGTTACGAAAAAATTCGTATTAAGGCCACTTTACCAGACGGAACACAGGAGCTATTGACTTTCAAAGGTTATGCAGCGATTGTCGTGCAGCATGAAATGGACCATTTGGATGGCATTATGTTCTATGACCGTATCAACCCGGAAGATCCGCATAAGCTGCCGCAGGGAGTGCATATCGAACCTTTTGTACGTAAATAGTTTAGGAATCGTAAAGTGTGGTGACTCCGTTCGCCACATTTTTAAATTTTGCAAAAATATAGATATAGAGGTTACGAAGCTTTAAACTGGAAACGTGTAGATTGTGATAGAGAATGTGAAAATACATAAAAATGTAAGCGCTTATCTTATGGGAGGGATGGTATGGATCGTGGAGTACGGCTTCTGATGAATAATATGCGTATGCGGAATAAGCTGCTGTTCTCCTACGTACTGATTGTCATGATCCCGGTGCTGGTGGTGGGCGGTTGCGTTACTTTTTATTTGCGAGAGCAGGCATTGAATAGTGCAATTGCCCAGACGGTAAACAATGTGGAAAAGATCAAGAGCCAGACAGCAAATTTACTACGTGTGCCAACGGATATTTCGAATGGGCTCATGTTCGATAAAAGGCTGAGGGAGATGGCGAACCGACGGTATCCGGGTATGGTAGAGCTGATGAATGCGTATCATCAATACAAGGATTTTAATGAGTATACTCAGCAATATAGAGAAGTTGCTACCATCCGGTTCTATTCGTACAATCCGACGCTTGTCAATAATCTGGAGTTTATTCCAGTGGACTCTAACATTGAGCGGCAGCAGTGGTTCCAGACGGCTTTGAAGGGGACGGCGATTAACTGGTTTTACATTCAGGATAAGGAAGATAACCCGGTTAATCGCCTGAGCCTGGTACGGCAAATTCCATTTCCCGAATACAATACCAAGGGAGTTCTGATGATATCGCTGAGCCAGACCGAGTTGAATCATATGCTGAGTAAGGAGCCTTTTGAAACATTGATTGCAGATCGTAACGGGATTGTGGTCGCAGCTACCCGTCCGCAGTCGGTGGGCCAGACGTTGAGCGATTTACATTTGGGCTTTGACGTCCAGCGTGCGGGTAAGGGAATATATGAAGCGAAAATCAACGGAATGCCCTCCAACATCATCGTGGATGAGCTGTTGCCCGCCTCCAGTGTGAGCGGATTTACGATTATTTCAGTGTTTTCGACGGAGCATATTGTACAGGGAGCCAACCGAATCAGCCTGATTGGTGCTTTATGTGTTCTTGCAGTGCTGGTTATGGCACTGATTCTGATCACCATCATTTCCTGGCTGATTACCAAACGACTACAGCGGTTGAGCTATGAGCTGGGTAAGGTAGCCGCGGGCGATTTTCATGTGGTATCGAGTGTGGAGGGAAGGGACGAGATCGGGGATTTATCCCGCCGTTTCAACTATATGGTGAGTAGTATTCGCCAACTCATGGCGCAGGTCTATGAGACGAGTGAGCACAACAACAGGCTGGAATTGGCACAAAAGGATATCAAGCTAAAAATGATGGCCAGCCAAATTAATCCGCACTTTCTGTTTAATGCGTTAGAGTCCATTCGAATGAAAGCACATCTGAATGGGGAAGCGGAAATTGCAACGACGGTGCGTTTGCTTGGCAGGCTGATGCGCCGGAATCTGGAGATTGGCAGTGGTAAAACGACGGTACTACAGGAGCTGGATATGGTGCGATCCTATTTGCAAATTCAGCAGTTCAGATTTGGAAATCGTTTGATCTATGAAGTGAATTTGGAAGAAAGCGCGACGGACATGTCGATTCCTCCCTTAATCATACAACCGCTGGTGGAAAATGCAGTCATTCATGGCCTGGAAAATAAGGAAGAGCCAGTTACCGTGAAGGTAGATATTACAATAGAACAAAGAGAGTTGAAAATTAAAGTAGAAGATGACGGGATCGGCATGGAAGCTGGGCAACTGACCCGTCTGCTAGATCGGATCAGGGGGGCGGATGAGCCGGAAGGGAGCAGTATTGGCTTGCGTAATGTACATCAACGTCTAACATTGATGTACGGCGAACATTATGGACTGCATATTGAAAGCGCATTACAAGTAGGAACAACCGTATACTTTTCCATACCAAGGGAGGAAGAGTCGAATGTATAAAGCAATGATTGTAGATGATGAACCTGCGATTCGTGAAGGATTGTCCTCCATTATTGACTGGGGGAATTGTGGCTTCCGTATTGTCGATACGGCAGGGAACGGGCGCGAGGCTCTGGATAAGTTCGGAGAGCATCGACCGGAGCTGGTCATTGTAGATATTCGTATGCCCGGGATGAGTGGACTGGAGGTCATACGAAGCATACGTGAAAAGAACGGAGAGCCGTTTCATTTTCTCATATTAAGCGGATATGCAGACTTTGATTATGCACGGCAAGCCATGGGCTTCGGGGTGGATGGCTATCTACTGAAGCCAGTTGATGAGGAAGAAATGACGACAGAGTTGAAACGGGTATGGCAAAACATTGAGGACGAGAAAGAAGACGGCAAATGGGGAAGTCCGCCTTCCCATGAGCGTAATTGGATCGAAGCACTATTGTTTCCGGATCATCGAGAGCATGCTCGTAATGCTGTGGAAAGCAGTGATTCTCTTCACAGAGCATCCAAGCAAGCTGAACATCAAAGCGGTAACGGAAAACATGGACAACAGCCCGCGTTACCAGCCTTGGACTGGAGTAGCTATCAGGTTATTCTGCTGGATTTACGTATTCCTGACTGGGATCGGCAAGCTCGGCTGGCGGCAGCAAAGCAGCGGCTAACAGAATTGTGCCATGAGCCGGGCAGAGGTATCGTGTTTGAGGCTGGAATATATATGGGTCTTTTGCTTCCCGCCACGTTAAAAACGGAGAAAGATGCTGTTCAGTTACTGGCTGCTTGGCGACAGGAGCTAAAGCCGTGGGCAAAGGAAATTTATGTGGCTGCCGGTGATCCTGTAGCCATTCTTAACGACATTCCCAGATCTTTTGAGCAGGCACTACGATTGTTAGAACGTACGTTTTTGTTCCGGGCAGAAAGAGCCATGCTTTCCGGAGACCTACACGAATTGGAGACAGTCGAGACTGAAAGGAGTGGAGCGTCTGATAGTGCCACAGATGATCCCCTACGTTATGCAGAAAAGCTGTACTATGCGCTAGATATGGCTAATAGTGAAGCTGCAACCCGTGTCATTAAGGAAATGGAAGGCCAATTTCCACGGATTTATCGCACAGAATCTGCAATCAAGGCGGCGTTCGCCCAAACATTCACACTGGCGTTGAACAAGTATGCAGCCGCACAGGATCACAGCCGAACCGTGCTGGAGGAGCACTCCAGCTTTATAACCGATGTATATGCTTATTCCACATTGGCCGAGCTGGTGGATCACTCGCTGGAGCATGTGTTGCAATGGATTGGCCAGACTGAATCTGGTGGCAAGGGCATCATCATGAAACAAATGATTGACTTTATACATAGTCATTATGATGAAAATTTGCGACTGGAGTTACTGGCAGATATGTTCAATTACAATAGTGGCTATTTGGGCAAACTGTTCAAAAGTCATACGGGCGAGGCCTTTAATGCCTACCTGGATAAGGTGAGGATTGAGCGAGCAAGAGAATTGCTTGCTCAAGGAATTAAGGTGCACCAGGTGGCGGAACGCGTAGGATATGCGAATGCAGATTATTTTCATAGTAAATTTAAAAAGTATGCTGGAATGTCACCTTCCTCCTACCGTAATCGGGTTCAAAAGAACGGAGGAATAGATGGCTGTTGATAGAATCCCTAGGTTTAACGCTATGAAGTCTCTCTTACAGATGTCGGAGGTACGACCTCCGAACGAAGAGAGGCTCTTTTTTATGGTGAAAAAATAGATAGATCAATCGAAAATGTCACATTTATTATGTAGTTTAGGTCGTTTTCATCAAATCGCCACCATTATGACACAGCTTTGACACGATGTTCACATTTTCGATTCTATTTCATTTAATTTTATTCTATATAATGGGGATAATCTGAAGCCGGATCATGACAACCATGGTGAAGGTAGTTGAGTGAGTCATTTTTCTAAAAAATGACCGCTGCATATGTAAGAATGTGAATACTATCACAAGTATAGAGGACTTCAGATTACAGACACTATAAATCATTGTTAAGAGAAGTGAGGGGGAGGAGCAACATCATGGACGTATTGGATTTGGCACGGTTGCAGTTTGCAACCACAACGATTCTTCACTTTGTTTATGTGCCGATCTCCATTGGATTGTCGTTATTGGTGGCAATTATGGAGACTATGTATGTTGTCAAGAAAAATGACTTGTACAAAAAAATGGCTCAATTCTGGGGAACGTTTCTGCTGATTAATTTTGCATTGGGCGTAGTCACCGGGATTTTGCAAGAATTCCAGTTCGGGATGAACTGGTCGGACTTTTCCCGTTTTGTCGGTGATGTATTCGGTACTCCGCTGGCGATTGAAGCGTTGCTTGCATTTTTCCTGGAATCGACCTTTATCGGATTATGGGTATTTGGTTGGGAAAGATTGTCCAAAACGGTCCATTTAATCTGTATGTGGTTGGTATCTATTGGTACGATGTTATCGGCATTGTGGATTCTAGCTGCTAATTCATTCATGCAGCGTCCAGTAGGATATGAGATTCAAAATGGACGTGCAGAAATGAAAGATTTTGCTGCTCTGTTAACGAACGAACAACTGTTATGGGAATTCCCACATACATTGTTTGCTGCTTTTGCAACGGGGGCATTTCTTATCGCGGGTATCAGTGCATGGAAGCTGATGCACAAAAAGAATATGGACTTTTTTAAACCTTCTTTCAAATTGAGCATTATTGTTGCCTTAATCAGTGCCATTGCTATTCCTTTGTTTGGTCATGGTCAGGCTCAATATTTAGTGAAAACACAACCGATGAAGATGGCTGCCAGTGAGGGCTTATGGGAGAACAGCGGTGACCCCGCTCCTTGGACAGTTATCGCATGGATTGATCCTGGGAAAAAGGAAAATACCTTTGAGATTAAAGTTCCTTTTGCTTTGAGTTTCCTATCCTATAGTAAATTTACCGGCTCTGTGCCTGGTATGAATGAGCTGCAAGCCCAATATGAAAAAACCTATGGTCCGGGTGATTATATCCCGCCAGTACGTACCACGTTCTGGAGCTTCCGCATTATGATTGCGGCGGGATGTGGCATGATTGCACTCGCTTTATATGGAGCTTACCTGACGTTCCGTAAAAAGCTGGAAGGTTCACATCGCTGGTTCTTCCGTCTTATGATATGGGGGATATCCCTTCCATTCATTGGGAATACTGCTGGTTGGATCATGACCGAAATAGGTCGCCAACCGTGGACTGTATTTGGTTTGCTTCAAACAAAAGATTCTGTTTCGCCTACGGTTGTGGCAGGAGAAGTGCTGTTCTCGTTCATCTCATTTACCACATTGTATTTAATTTTAACAGGTGTGCTGGCATTTCTGTTTTACCGTACAGCTCGCAAAGGTCCAGATATCGAGCCACATCAGCAAACGGTAATTCATGATCCATTTGCCCAAGGGGGTGACAATAATGACGCTAAATGATTTATGGTTCTTATTGATCGCAGTGTTGTTTACTGGTTTCTTTTTTCTGGAGGGCTTTGATTTTGGCGTGGGGATGGCCACAGGATTGGTACCGCGCAATGACCAACAAAAACGTTTGATGATCAATACGATTGGTCCATTCTGGGATGCCAACGAAGTGTGGCTGATTACAGCAGCAGGTGCGATGTTTGCCGCTTTCCCGCATTTTTATGCAACTATGTTCAGCGGATATTATCTGGTATTTGTCTTTATTTTGCTAGGTTTGATCTTGCGTGGAGTTTCTTTTGAGTTCCGCGGCAAGGCTGAAGGGAAATGGTGGACAGGAACGTGGGATGCCTGCATTCTGATTGGCAGCTTTCTACCGCCGATGCTGTTCGGTATGGCTTTTGCGGCTTTGGTGAAAGGTGTACCTATTCAGCAAAACATGGATTTGAAAGCTGGGTTCTCCGATGTATTCAATGGATACACCGTATGGATTGGACTGACAGTGGTCGGAATGTGTCTAATGCACGGGCTGACGTTTATTTCCCTGCGGACGATTGGAGAAGTACGGGATCGCGCTCGTGTGATCGCGTCCAAGTTTCTTCCGGTATTGGGTATTTTACTCGCGGGCATGGTGGTATGGACTTATTTTGCAACGGATTTATTTGCACGTCGCGGTCCCTTTATGTATGCTGCGGTTGCGGTGGGAATTGTCGCCTATGTGCTGACATGGTACTTCCTGAAACAGCGCCGCGAAGGATGGGCCTTCGGGATGACAGGTGCAGTGATTTTGCTGACCTTCGTTTCGTTATTCGTCGGTTTGTTCCCAAGATTTATGGTGAGCTCGATTAACAGTGCTTTTGATTTAACGATTTATAATGCAAGCTCCAGTCATTACACACTGAAAGCCATGACGATTGTTGCAGCAACGCTTTTACCCTTTGTGTTGGCTTATCAGGCATGGAGCTATTTTGTTTTCCATAAGCGTCTCAGTGAGAAGGATCATTTGGAATACTAATGGATAAGGCATGGTTTGAATTAAAGGGCATTCGGCCAGTGATGCTGCTACTGGCTGCCCTTTCCCTGCTCCAGGGGGCCGCTGTGATTGCGCAAGCAATCTTCTTAGCAAAGGCTGTTACGATTTTATTTGATAAAAATCCGCTGGTGATGGCTTGGCCGTCGCTGGCGTTGTTTTTCGCAGCTTTTGCAATGAGGCATACGGTGATCTGGCTACAACGCCGGACAGCCGGCCGTTTTGCCGAAGCTTCAGGCGCTTCCTTACGGGAGCGTCTGCTTGCACGTTTGTTCGAACGGGGGCCGGGTTTTGCAGCGCAGGAAGGCAGCGGCAAGTTGGTGACGCTAGCGCTGGACGGTATGGATCGTTTTCGCACGTATTTGGAACTGTCTATTCCTCGTATGATTGACATGATGGCTGTAACTATACTTGTGCTTGTGTATGTTTTCACATTGGATGTCATTTCAGGTGTGATTTTGACGACTACGATGCCAATCTTGGTAGGCTTCTTTATTTTGCTCGGCTTGGCGGCGCGGAAGCAGGCAGACAAGCAGTGGCGTTCCTATCGTCTGTTATCTCATCATTTCACGGATTCGCTGCGTGGACTTCAGACACTAAGGTTTTTGGGTCGTAGCCAAGAGCATGGGGAAACGGTTGGGAAGGTCAGCGACCAATACCGCACGGCAACGATGCGCACGCTGCGAGTAGCGTTTCTTTCCTCATTTGCCCTCGATTTTTTTAGTATGCTATCGGTCGCTTTTGTCGCGGTAGGCTTGGGTCTGCGCCTGATTAGTGGCTCGGTGGGTTTGGAGGCAGCACTGGCGGTGCTTATTCTGGCACCAGAATATTTTATGCCTATACGCCAGTTAGGGTTAGACTATCATGCTTCACTGGATGGTAAGGAGGCTTGGGGAGCAATCCGCTCCATTCTCAGTACAGAAGATGATGCGATCGAGCCGAATATACAGGCAGCTAACGATAAAGGATTGGACATCACGGGACAGGATATTCTCGAGCTGTCTGATGTATGCCTCCTTAATGAAGACGGTTCCGCCCGGCTTGAACATGTGTCTGCACATGTTGAACCGCACATGAACATGATTGGCATCGTTGGGGCTAGCGGTGCAGGTAAAACGACGCTGCTTAGTCTGCTTGGCGGCTTTGCTGATCCGACTTCGGGCGAGCTGCTCCTGAATGGATGCGGATTGGCTGGGGATGCCAAAGCCGAATGGCAGCGTCATATTGCCTATATTCCACAGCATCCATACCTGTTTAGCACTTCTTTGGCAGATAATATCCGCTTTTATGAACCGGAGGCATCCAACCAGCAGGTAGAGTGGGCGATTGACGCGGTTGGACTGCGGGAACTGGTAGACGGTCTTCCGGGTGGATTGAATGAACCCATTGGTGAAGTAGGCCGGACACTGAGCGGAGGGCAGGCGCAGCGGATTGCATTGGCGCGGGCATTGCTCAGTAATCGTCCGGTCATTTTATTGGATGAGCCTACGGCGCATCTGGATATTGAGACAGAGTGGGAGCTAAAACAGACGATTTTATCGGTTTTGAAACACAAAAGAGTGTTTCTTGCCACTCACCGGCTTCATTGGATGCCAGATATGGACTGTGTCTGGATGATGAATCAAGGCCGTCTGGAAGAAGTAGGCTCCCATCAACAATTGATTGCCCGTAAGGGGGCATATTACCGATTGCTGACGGGGATATCGGAAGGAGGGAACGGACGATATGAGAGTAACGGACAATAGCAGACAAGGCTGGTTTGTGACGTATCTGAGACAATATTTTTGGGCCTTTCTGGTAGCTGCTCTTTTGGGCGCATTGGCCATTGGATGTGCGGGCGCGTTGCTCTTTACGTCCGGTCATCTGATTACTCGTTCGGCCTTAAAACCGGAAAATATATTAATGGTGTACGTTCCAATTGTGCTTGTGCGAACATTTGGCTTTAGTAAAGCGGTTATTCAGTACCTGGAGCGCTTGGTAGGACATGATGCCGCACTGCGCCTTGTGTCCCGTATGCGGGTGCGCTTATATCGGGCAGTGGAACCTCAGGCGCTGATGATTCGCAGCAAATTCCGTACAGGGGATCTATTGGGATTGCTGGCAGAGGATATTGAGCAGCTTCAAAACATCTATCTGAAGCTAGTTCTGCCTGCGCTATCGGCTTTGCTGATTTATGCAGCAGGCATCTCAGCGCTCGGACGGATGGACGGAACCTTTGCCTTGCTCATGGCGCTATATGGCGGATTTTTGCTTTTTATTGCCCCAGCTATCTCACTATGGACCTCACTCGCCAAACGGCGAGTGTTCAAGCAGGAACGGAGTAAAGCCTATCAGGAGCTAACGGATGCTCTGTTCGGCATGAGTGATCTGGTGCTGAGCGGACGGACTGGGCATTTCCTGAGTACCTTTACACAACGGCACAATAGGGCTGCCGTGATGGAAAATTCACTTCGCCGGAGCGAGTGGCGTTCTCATTGGATCGCACAATGCGTTGTAGGTGGCGGGGTTGTGATTATGACTGTGTGGGCCGGGGGACTGGTAGCACAGAATCGTATAGAAGCCACATGGCTGGCATCCTTTGCTCTTGTGGCTTTTCCATTGCTGGATGCCTTCGTTCGCGCTGGAGAAGCGGTGGTTCATGCGCCGGAGTATCAGGATTCACTTCGACGGTTAAAGGATTCGGAGAAAGACACACCTACACCGGGAGCAGGCGGAACAGCAGACATTCTAGAGGAACAGGCTACCGCTATGCGATTGGGCCACGGAGGAGACCTGCTGCTGAACAACGTAAGCTACCGCTATGCGGCAACGCAGGAATGGAACGTGCGTAATATCTCCCTGCACGTACCGCAGGGGGGCAAGGTTGCATTGCTTGGCCGCAGTGGTGCGGGCAAGTCCACGCTGCTGAACCTGATTCAGGGAGCATTGCAGCCTGATGAAGGGAGCGTCACTGTCGCAGCGATTCCCGTATATACAGGTGGAGCATACTCCAGTTTATTTTCGGTGCTAAACCAGCAGCCGTATTTATTCGATACAACGGTAGCTAACAATATTCGGCTGGGACGACCCGATGCTACGCTGGATGAGGTTCGTGCAGTAACAGAGCAGGTAGGGCTTGGAACTCTAATTGATTCTTTGCCGGAGGGCTACGATACCCGAATGCAGGAGACGGGGCTTCGTTTTTCCGGTGGAGAAAAACAGCGAATTGCACTGGCGCGGATTTTGCTACAAAATCACCCGATTGTTTTACTGGATGAGCCGACGGTGGGGCTTGACCCGCTGACAGAGCATGAGCTCATGCAGACGATGTTTCGTGTGCTGAAGGGCAAAACATTGATCTGGATCACGCATCATCTGACGGGAATGGAGCATATGGACGAGGTGATCTTTATGGAACAGGGCACCATTTCCATGCGGGGCAGTCATGAACAGCTGTGGCAGGAGCAGCCCCGATACCGCAACCTGTATGAGCTGGATCATCCGAGTCTGTGAAATAGGAATAGATTGACCTAAGCAAACTTATAGCCCTCAACACATTTTGTGCTGGGGGCTATTGCTGTGTCTTGCTCATTTCAATGCTATAAATAATTCAATCTCATTGTCTGAACTTTCTGGATTATATTTCTCACCCCAAATCTCAAAATCATAATCCTTCGGTTCATTTCCGGTATCTTCAATCCATTGGCCATATATGTAGTCATACGAATTATTAAGCTCCGATTCAAGCCCCTTATGTGTGAAAGTTACATACTTACTTTCATTTACAGTATGACTTATCATATTTAATGGAACCTCACCTAATTTACTTATTTCATAACAGATTATATTTGTAAACTTATCTACCTGAGGATTAAAATCAGGCTTCATGGGATAAATTTGCATTAAAATTACATTCTCATTTTTCCTGTCCCGAATTTCATCTTTTCTTTCAATTAATGAATGATAGATGCTCTTGCCAAGACCAGACTCAAATTCATTAATATTTGCTTCGATTCTGTAACCTGCAACATGAAAAAGAGGTAATGTTATTACTTTAGTTTCCATAAAGTCTCCTCCATCCAATAAGTTTGTCAAGTTTGATTATAACGAAACCCCAAACCATAACCCTGTTTATAACTGGGGTAGACTGCTTAAAGCTTGTGGGACAGTGTGAAGCAACCATAATATCTTTATTTTTAGTCATATTCCAATATAGCATCGATTTTGTTTGAAATCAGCAAAAAAGTTATGCTTTGAAGGCATAGAGACCCCCTATATATCTAATTTTGAACTGATTTTTCCCCTAATTCGTCGGGTACCCGCTTCCGAGCCAGCAAAGTATGATAATAGTATCTAGAGATGAGGAGGAGCTTGTTATGGAATCTTCAACTGAAACCGCTTCCAAAAATGGTGCTGTGATTCCTGAATCCAACCGGGGAAGACCGCGCAAGGCTGGCGGCCCGAAGCCTGAACGTGGTAGAAAAGGCTTGTGGGACAGTGTGAAGCAGCAAAAGTATCTTTATTTTATGTCCATTCCTTTCGTCATATGGGTGTTTGTTTTCAGCTATCTTCCGCTCTGGGGCTGGACGATGGCGTTTCAAAATTATAAGCCAGCCAAATCTTTTTCGGACCAGAAATGGGTAGGGCTGAATAACTTTATTGAGCTATTTCAGGATGAACGATTTTATCTGGTATTACGCAATACGCTAGCGATGAGCCTGATGGGGATTATATTTGGTTTTGTCGTACCGATCTTCTTTGCAATTCTGTTAAATGAGCTACGTGGTATGCTGTTCAAACGGTTTGTGCAGACAATATCCTACCTCCCGCATTTTGTATCCTGGGTAGTTGTAGCCGGTTTGGTCACCAAGATGCTGTCGATTGACGGAGGCATTGTCAACGATATATTGGTAGCGCTTCATATTGTGGATGAACCAATTCAGTTCATGGCAAAGGGGAGCTGGTTCTGGTACATTGTAACCGCTTCCGACATATGGAAAGAGACAGGTTGGAATACGATTATTTATTTAGCTGCAATCACCGGAATTGATCAAGAACAGTATGAAGCATCGCGCGTGGATGGAGCGAGCCGCTGGAGACAGATGTGGCATATTACACTTCCGGGTATCCGCTCGACGATTGCGGTTCTGTTCATTATGGCGATTGGACATCTGGTGAGCAATGGTTTTGAAAAGCAGTTCTTGCTTGGCAATAGTCTCGTGACGGATTATTCCGAGGTGCTGGATCTGTACGCGCTCAATTACGGGATTAATTTGGGTCGCTTCTCTTATGGGACGGCAATTGGTATTTTCAACTCGCTGGTTAGCATTCTGCTGTTGTTTACGGCGAACGGTATATTTAAAAAACTGACCAAAGAAAGCATCATGTAGGGAGGGAGAAGCGAAATGACGAATAAGGCATTTAATGCTACCCGGTCTGAGAAGCTGTTTGATCTGTTCAACTATATCCTCATGGCTCTGATCGTGGTGTTGACGCTGTACCCGTTTCTGAACGTACTTGCGATTTCCCTTAACAATTCAACGGACACGGTTCGCGGTGGTATTTATATATGGCCCCGCCAATTTACGCTCGAAAATTACAAAACGATTTTCCAGTACGATGGTCTTCTTCAGGGACTTCAAATATCTATTCTTCGTACTTTGGTCGGGACGGTACTCGGATTGATCTGCGCGTCTATGCTTGCTTTTACATTGAGTCGGGTCGAGTTTCGCGCTCGTAAGTTTATTTCTACGTTTTTGGCGTTGACGATGTATTTTTCCGGCGGGATGGTGCCCGTGTTTATTTTGATGCGTGATCTGCATCTGCTGGGTTCGTTTTGGGTGTACATTTTTCCAGGCTTAATTAGCGCATTTAACGTGTTTGTTATTCGTTCCTTTATGGACGGTTTGCCGTATGCGCTGCAGGAGTCTGCCAAACTCGATGGGGCGAATGATTTTACGATTTACTGGAGAATTATTTTGCCGCTGTGCAAACCAGTATTGGCAACGATTGCTCTTTTTCTGGCAGTAGGTCAGTGGAATGCTTGGTTTGATACGTATTTGTATAATGGTGGGGCGCCGCAATGGACGACGCTACAGTATGAGCTGATGAAGATACTGCAAAGTACGCAGCAAGGCGGCTCCAGTATGACGAATAGTAACGATATGGCTAAGCAAATGGCTCAAATTTCACCAGAGTCGATTAAAATGGCAATCACGATTACGGTTACGCTCCCCATCCTGATGGTGTATCCGTTCTTGCAAAAATATTTTGTAGGCGGTATGACGCTGGGGGCAGTGAAATCATAAAAGTCGGGATTCTGGCAGTAAAATAGCAGTTATTTGCAGGAGAAGTCATCATAGGAATATAGGAGGATTTATACATGAAAAAACACTGGTCCAGATTTGCACTGATTCCCTTGCTCGCGGTGTCACTTACCGCACTCGCAGGTTGTGGGGGAAGCGATAAAGCAGCGAAGGAAGGCACATCCAGCGGCACAGAACCGATTACGTTTAGCTTCTTCGGAGCAGATACAAGCCCGCAATGGAACGGAATGAAGGATGAAATAGGCAAGGAAATCACCAAGAAAACAGGTGTAACCTTGAATGCGGAATTTGATGTCAGCGGTGGAGGTGGAGATGACCGAATTGCTTTGATGGCAGCAAGTGGAGAATACCCGGACTTGGTTTCCCCTAAAGCGAATATTAACAAGCTTGTGGATGCGGGGGCCATGATTGATCTGACAGATCTGATCAACGATCATGCACCGAATCTCAAAAAACTATATGGACCCTATATGGATCGTTTGAAATACAGTAATAAAGATCAATCCATCTATGTCCTCCCTACGTATGCAGGTGTGGGACAGGAGAGTTTTGACGCGACGGGGGGATTTGAAATTCAGCATAAGGTGCTCAAGGAGTTAGGATATCCAAAGGTAAGAACGCTACAGGATTATGAAAACGTACTCAAAACCTATGCAGCCAAACATCCGACGATCAATGGCAAAAAAACGATCCCACTCACGTTGGATGCAGACGACTGGAGAATTATGATTACCGTAACAAATCCCGCCTTCCAGACGACTGGAGCGCCGGATGATGGTGAATATTTTATTGATCCCAAAACATTTGAAGCGAAGCTTCATTACAAACGTCCGGAAGAAAAGGAATATTTCCGTTGGTTGAACCACATGTACAATGAAGGACTGCTTGATAAAGATTCGTTTGTGCAGAAAAGTGATCAATACAAATCCAAAATTGCCAGCGGTCGTGTTCTTGGTCTGATCGACCAGGAATGGGGTTATCAGGATGCCGAAAATGCGTTAAAAGCGTCAGGTAAATCCGAATCCAGCTACGCGCATTTTCCAGTTACACTTTCGGAGGAATACAAGGATCGTTCCTTTCAGGATACGGGCTTCACGTCCGGTTATGGAGTAGGTATTACAGAAAATTGCAAGGACCCGGTGCGGGCTATTAAATTCCTTGATTATTTAGCTTCCGATGAAGGACAGGTGCTAGTAAACTGGGGGATCGAAGGCAAGCATTATGAAATTAAAGACGGCAAACGCGTCATTCCTGCTGATGTACTGGAGCAAAAAACGAACAATACAACCAACTTCAATAAATCTACGGGTATAGATTTGTACACGCTCATCAGCGGACACTATGGTGACGGCGTGAAGGACCCTACAGGTAACTACTATACTGCCAAATTCCCGGAACAAATTATCGCGGCTTATTCGAAGCCGGAGAAAGAATCACTTAAAGCGTATGGCGTAAAAACGTGGAAAGATCTGTTCCCGGACAAGAAAGAATTTGATGTAAAACCTTGGGGCGCAGCCTATAATCTGACAACAGACAATGAATCCAGCTATAACGTTACATTCAAAAAAACGACAGACATTATCCGCAAGCGTATACCGGAAGCTATTTTAGCACCAGCTTCCAATTTTGATACGGTATACGACAACATGATTAAAGAACTGGATGCCGCCGGAGCTGTCCAAATGGAACAGCAATACACGCAACTGGTGAAGGACAGAGTGGAGTTATGGAGTGGCAAGGCTTCTAAATAGCTGACTGCTTTTAACGAAATTTTGAATGCCGGAATGACAGAGCGCTTGTCCTTGTGGTCCATACGGGATTAGCGCTCTGTTTGATCTTGATAGGGGAGGGTTTGATGTGACGAAAAGCGAAAGACCACAGTCCCTGCGTTTATGGTATCGCCAGCCTGCTGAGGTATGGGAGGAAGCATTACCAGTCGGTAACGGAAGGCTGGGAGCTATGGTATTTGGCGGAATCAGAGAGGAGCATTTGCAATTAAACGAGGATACGCTCTGGTCCGGATTTCCCAGAGACGGCGTTCAGTATGATGCATTGCGATATTTGCAGCCTGTCAGAAAGCTGATTGCAGATGGAAAATACAAGGAAGCGGAACAACTGATTAATGCGAATATGCTAGGTCGCGATACGGAAGCCTATCAGCCTTTGGGAGATTTGTGGATTACGCAGGAGGGCCTAGGGGAAATTGTGCATTATGAACGGGAACTGGATTTGCTGACCGGAACGGCAGCGGTCACTTTTCAGAGTGATGGAGTTTGCTATACCCGTGAAGTTATCGCCAGTGCGCCAGATGGAGTCATGATGGTGTCACTGACTGCGAATAAGCTTGGGAAGATCCATGCATCCGTGCGCATCACTTCCCTCCATCCTTGTGAAGACGAGATTGGAGAGGATATACATTTTGGTGATTCATCCAAATGGGATAGCGATAAAGAGGACGATCCATCCGAGGAGCCGTCCGGGGACTTTATTACGTTAACTGGACGAGCGCCCAGTCATGTGGAATCTAATTATCACGGCGATCATCCACAGTCTGTCGTTTATGAAAATGATTTGGGGATGGCTTTTGCAGTTCAGGCGAGGGTTATTCCCGAGGGAGGAACCTTGACGAAGGGTGCTGATGGAGCACTGATCATCTCGGGCGCGGATAAAATCACGGTGTATTTGGCAGCAGCTACCGGATTTCGGGGATTTCACGCTATGCCGAATAGTAATGCAACGGAATCAGCAGAAGCCTGTCAAGTCATTTTAGACGAAGCAATTTCGCTGGGAAATGAGCAGGTGCGGCAACGCCATGAACAGGATCACCGAAAGCTGTTTGACCGCGTTGTATTAGAACTGAGAGGTGATACTCTAACCGACGACTCCGTTCTACCGACAGATCTGCGATTAGAACGTTATCAGAAAGGTCAGGCCGACCTGGGGCTGGAGGTGCTGTTATTTCAGTATGGCCGCTATTTGCTCATGGGCAGCTCGCGTCCGGGGAGTCAGCCTGCCAATCTTCAGGGCATCTGGAATGACCGGGTGCAGCCGCCGTGGAACAGTAATTATACAACCAATATCAATGCTCAGATGAACTATTGGCCCGCAGAGGTATGCAATCTTGCCGAGTGCCATGAACCATTGCTGCACATAATTGGAGAAGTCGCTCGCACGGGACGGAGGGTAGCCTCCATCCATTATGGTGCTCAAGGGTGGGCAGCTCATCACAATGTAGATGTGTGGAGATACGCTGGACCTTCAGGGGGCCATGCCAGTTGGGCATTTTGGCCGCTTGGGGGTGTATGGCTAACTGCTCATCTATGGGAGCGCTATCTGTTTACCCTGGATACAGCCTATTTGGCAGAACAAGCTTATCCACTCATGAAGGGGGCGGCAGCCTTTTGCATGGACTGGCTCGTGGAAGGCCCGGAAGGTCGGCTTGTGACATCCCCATCCACATCACCTGAAAATAAATTCAAAACGCCGGATGGCGAGGAATGCAGTATATCTATGGGCTCCACCATGGATATGACGCTGATTCGGGAGCTGTTGGGTAACTGCATTCAAGCTGCGGACCTGCTGGAATTAGACGATGAGTTCCGCAACCGCTGCGAGGAGATACGGGACAGGTTAATGCCCTATCAAATTGGCCGTCACGGTCAGTTACAGGAATGGTTTGTCGATTTTGAGGAAACGGAGCCTGGGCATCGACATGTCTCGCATCTATATGGGTTGTACCCCGGTCGACAAATTCACATCCGTGATACCCCGGAGCTGGCTGAGGCGGCCCGCAAATCGCTGCGTCGACGGCTTGATCACGGTGGTGGGCATACCGGATGGAGCTGTGCCTGGTTGATTAACCTGTACGCTCGGCTGGAAGATGGCGACGCCGCACATCGGTATGTTCGCACGTTGCTGTCGCGATCGACCTATCCTAATTTATTTGACGCTCACCCGCCTTTTCAGATCGACGGTAATTTTGGTGCGACGGCGGGGATCGCAGAAATGCTGCTACAAAGCCGTCCGGGAGAGCTGACGTTACTGCCTGCCCTGCCAACGGCATGGGCGGAGGGACGGGTCAGTGGATTGAAGGCACATGGCGGGATGACGGTCGGCATGGAATGGTCCGGTTCCAGGCTTGTCCGTGCTGAACTGGCCACATCCATCTCAGCAGGAAGCTGCACGATTCGCAGTGCACATCCGTTTAGCACAGATGCTCGTCAGGCTCTGCCTGATCCTGAGCATGGAGGATTCATTTTGTCATGGATTTTTACCAAAGAGCAGGAAATAACGAACAGACATACGATTATAATTAGAGGAGAGGAAGAGACAATATGACCATTTTTCAATTTCCGCAGGACTTTATGTGGGGGACCGCAACGGCAGCTTCAAATCGAGGGAGCTTATGAGGAGGATGGGAGAGGTTTGTCGATCTGGGATACCTTTGCCCATACGCCTGGCAAAGTATTTAATGGTGATAACGGCAATGTAGCTTGTGATAGCTATCATCGCTACGAGGAAGATATCCGCCTAATGAAGGAACTGGGCATTCGTACATACCGCTTTTCAGTGTCCTGGCCGCGTATATTTCCCAATGGTGACGGTGAAGTCAATCAAGAAGGATTGGACTATTATCATCGCGTAGTCGATTTGTTGAACGAAAATGGGATTGAACCGTTTTGTACACTGTACCATTGGGATCTGCCTCAAGCGCTTCAGGATGCTGGAGGGTGGGAGAATCGTCGCACGATTCAAGCATTTGTCCAGTTTGCAGAAACGATGTTCCGCGAGTTCCACGGTAAAATACACCATTGGCTAACATTCAATGAACCGTGGTGCATCGCCTTTTTATCCAATATGCTGGGTGTTCATGCCCCGGGTCTGACAAATCTTCAGACAGCCATTGATGTAGGACATCATCTACTAGTTGCGCATGGTCTTTCTGTGCGCCGTTTCCGCGAGCTGGGCACCAGTGGCCAGATCGGTATCGCTCCGAATGTCTCCTGGGCTGTTCCTTACAGCACATCTGAGGAAGATAAAGCCGCTTGTGCGCGCACCATTTCCCTGCACAGTGACTGGTTTCTTCAACCTATTTATCAAGGCTCGTATCCTCAGTTTTTGGTAGACTGGTTTGCGGAGCAGGGAGCCACCGTGCCTATTCAGGATGGGGATATGGATATTATCGGCGAGCCTATTGATATGATCGGTATCAATTACTATGCTATGTCAGTTAATCGTTTTAATCCTGAAGCCGGGTTTCTTCAATCTGAAGAAATAAATATGGGGCTACCTGTAACGGATATCGGTTGGCCAGTGGAGTCGCGTGGGCTGTACGAGGTACTGCATTATTTGCAAAAATACGGTAACCTCGATATTTATATCACAGAGAATGGGGCTTGCATCAACGATGATGTCGTGAATGGCAAGGTTCAGGATGACCGTCGTATTTCGTATATGCAGCAGCATTTGGTGCAGGTACACCGGGCTATTCATGACGGCCTTCATGTCAAAGGATATATGGCATGGTCACTTATGGACAATTTTGAGTGGGCAGAGGGATATAATATGAGATTTGGCATGATTCATGTCGATTTCCGCACACTGGTCCGCACCCCGAAGGAAAGTTACTATTGGTATCGAAATGTAGTAAGTAATAACTGGTTGGAGACCAGACGTTAAACGAAGAGCGATTTAAAAATATAGCAAAGATAGATCTGTCTTCACTCCCTTTTGTTTGAACACTGGGTCTTCCGGGGTAATAATAGTCAAGATATGCGGAGGGTTGTTTCAGGTATGTAGAGACCAAAGGGAATAAAGAAGCAAGATATGTGCATACTGACAAAAATATCGGACGAGGGCGTTGAAAATTATTTTAGACCGAAGGGAGTGGAGGGTATGGCTGCAAATTTAAGAAAATCAGGATCAACTGACGGGCAAATGAGCCGGACGGTATCTGTTATCGCTTGGATCGCTTGTATTGCAGGTATTATCCTTATTTTGCTTGATATAGGTAATTTAACTGATCGGAATATATATTTAATGACAGGTATTGGCTGCGTTGTTGCCGGGATTTTTATTTTTCTAGTTGGGAAATCATTTGTCATTGCCCGCAAGAAGGAAGACCAGGAAAACGGTCGCAGTTAATACAATTTAAAAATGATTTAAAGCAAATATATACTGAAAACAACAATGTGGGGCTTCGAGCAGTGTAGGATGATAACTGTAAGGAGTCCCGCTTTTTTCTTTAATATAACTTCTTTAAGATACACAAATAACGTTTTTATTATGTCATCTTTGTATTAATAAGAAATTTTGAATTTGCAAGAGAAATTTTATTTTTAGAGATGTTTTTCACAAAAAACGGACAAATAATCGACAATTCTGTTAACAATAAAAAAAGTGGCCACTTTTCTGCTATCTTATATAGGGGCAACATTACAGGAGTTCGTAAAGTTTTGAGTAATTTATTATTTAAGGAGAGGGGAACAACATGAACAAAAAACCAAAAGCGATTATTGCGTTGGTTTTGACCGTGCTCACGGTAGCATTGCTCATTTGGACGTGTTTTTATGCTGGCGGAAAATACGTTGTTTTCGATCCGAAAGGACCCGTTGGGCAAGCACAAAAAGAGCTGATCATTCTTACAACGGCATTGTCTGCGCTAATAATTGTACCGGTCATGATTTTGACTTTCTTCATCATTTGGCGGTATCGTGATACACCGGCAAACAAGGTGAAGTATCAACCCCACTGGGATGACAGCAAAAAGCTGGAGACCACATGGTGGGCTATTCCAATTATCGTTATCTGTATTATTGCGGTCATTACTGCAAGATATACCTACTTGCTGGAGCCTTCCAAGCCGTTGGCAAGTACGCAAAAGCCAGTAACCATTCAAGTGACTTCACTGGACTGGAAATGGCTCTTTATGTACCCAGAGGAAGGTATAGCTACAGTTAACCAAGTTCACATTCCTAAAGGTGTTCCAGTCCGTTTTGAACTGACTGCTGACGCCCCGATGAACTCGTTCTGGATTCCGCAATTGGGCGGACAAATCTACACCATGTCAGGCATGGCTATGAAACTGCATTTGCAGGCCGATCACGAAGGAACTTACTTTGGTTCGGGTGCAAACTTTAGCGGTGAGCATTTTGGACAAATGCGTTTTGATGTAGAGGTCCAGTCGGATGAAGAGTATAAAAACTGGGTCGCTGACATCAAGAAGCAGTCTAAGCCGCTGACGAAGGACGGCTATTTGGCGCTTGCAAAACCAGGTTTGTCCCAGCCTGATGAGTATTCTTCGATTCCAGATGGCTTGTTCAAAGACATTGTTAACAAGTATGTAGTGGAGGGTGCTTCTAACCCACATGCTGGACATGGTGAAGCTACATCCACAGAAGGTTCTTCTCAGTCCGGCACAGAAGATCATGCGGCAATGGACATGAGTCATATGAATATGAGCGGACACAATTAAATGATTATAGGGAAGGAGGCCCCCAATGCTTGACAAAATAAAAGAGTTTGCATCCACTTTCTTCGTTACTGGAGACCCAATGATCTATGGAGCGGACGTCTCCATCGCATTAGCGACGATCGGGATCGTGTTTGTGCTCACTTATTTCAAAAAATGGGGCTGGCTTTGGAAAAACTGGTTGACTACTGTTGACCATAAAAAAGTCGGTATTATGTATATTCTTGCGGCCATCTTGATGTTATTCCGCGGAGGCGTGGATGCATTATTGATGCGTGTTCAACTGGCTACACCGGATGTTACACTTCTGCATCCTGAGCATTACAACCAGATTTTCACAACTCATGGCACGATCATGATCCTGTTTATGGCGATGCCGTTGATGTTTGGTTTGTTTAATATCGCTGTACCCCTTCAAATTGGTGCGCGTGACGTTGCGTTTCCTTTCCTGAACGCATTGAGCTTTTGGCTTTTCTTTATGGGAGCGATGTTGTTCAACCTGTCCTTCGTTATCGGCGGTTCGCCAGATGCAGGTTGGTTGAGTTATCCACCGCTTTCAGAACTGCAATTTAGTCCAGGCGTCGGTCAGAACTTCTATATCTGGGGTATTCAGATTTCGGGTATAGGTTCATTGGCTACGGGGATCAACTTTATTGTGACCATTATTAAAATGCGTGCACCTGGTATGACTTGGATGAAAATGCCTGTCTTTACGTGGTCCGTATTTTCGTCATGTGTTATTATCATTTTCGCATTCCCGATTCTGACGGTTACTTTGGCATTGCTGTTCCTTGACCGCTTCGGAGGAGGACACTTCTTTACGCTTGATTTCGGCGGTAACCCAATGATGTATATCAACTTGATCTGGATGTGGGGTCACCCTGAAGTATACATTGTAGTTTTGCCGGCCTTCGGTATTTATTCCGAGGTCATCAGCGTATTCTCCAAAAAGAAATTGTTTGGATACAAGTCCATGGTTTACGCCATGTTCATGATTGCGATCCTGTCCTTCTTCACCTGGGCGCATCACTTCTTCACGATGGGATCAGGCGCAGATGTTAATGCATTCTTTGCGATTTCGACGATGGTTATCGCTATACCGACAGGGGTTAAAGTATTTAACTGGCTGTTCACGATGTATCGGGGTAAGATTACATTCAAGACCCCTATGATGTGGTCAATTGCTTTTATTCCGAACTTCTTGATTGCTGGTTTGACGGGCGTCATGTTGTCTGTAGCGCCTGCTGACTTCCAGTTCCATAACAGTTACTTCTTGATCGCTCACTTTCACTCCGCTCTGATTGGTGGTGTAGTGTTCGGTTACTTGGCAGGTCTGTACTATTGGTGGCCTAAAATGTTCGGTTTCACATTGCCTGAAACGCCTGGTAAATGGGCTTTCTGGTTCTGGAACATCGGTTTCTATGTATGTTTTATTCCACAATATTCTCTCGGTCTGATGGGTATGACGCGTCGTCTAAGCACTTATGGCTGGGATACCGGCTGGCAGCCCCTTAACCTCGTTTCGACCGTTGGGGCATTCCTGATGGGGATTGGGTTCTTGTTCCAGGTTCTTCAAATTCTTCTGGGCATCAAGAATTACCGCAAGCTGAAGGATACAACAGGCGACCCTTGGGGTGGCCATACGTTGGAATGGTCGATTCCTTCACCTGCACCGGAATACAATTTTGCTACCATTCCACAAGTAGAAGAACGTGATGACTGGTGGGCAGAAAAAGATAAACGTGCAAAAGGTATTTTCAGAAAGCAACCGCCAATTGAAGCGATTCATATGCCGAAAAACTCGGCGATTCCATTCATTATGTCGGTATTCTTTTTCATTGCAGGTTTCGGGTTCGTATTCGGCTGGTCGTTCTTCTATATTCCAGGGCTGATCGGTGTGGCAATTTGTATGATTTGCCGTTCGTTCTTCTCCTATGATGGCGACTACTATATCCCTGCGGATGAAGTAAAACGCACGGAAGCGGCAATAAGGGGGTCTGTATAATGGCACAAGCTGCAGCACATCACAGCCATGATCATGACCACGGGCATCACGATCCGCAAGAGCTGAAGATGCTTGGTTTTTGGATCTTCCTCGTAACGGACGTAATCCTGTTCAGTACCTTGTTCGCAACCTTCGTCGTCCTTCGGAATAACACAGCCGGAGGACCGGGTGGCGCAGAGCTGTTTAACATGACGGGCGTTATTATTGAAACGTTCCTCTTGCTCACGAGCAGCTTCACAAGTGGTCTGGCTGTGTTGGCTATGAACAAAGGAAGCATGAAGGGATTAATCAGCTGGTTAATCGTAACAGCGATCCTGGGTCTTGGTTTTATCGGTTTTGAAGTTTACGAGTTTGTTGAAATGGTACACGAAGGAGCCAATTTTGGAACCAGTGCGTTCTTGTCGGCATTCTTCACTCTAGTCGGAACGCACGGACTTCACGTTTCGTTAGGTCTGGTTTGGATGATTGGACTCATGTTTCAGTTGAAAAAACGCGGGCTTACACCAGAGACGAAGGGGAAAGTTTCGGCATTGAGCTTGTACTGGCACTTTTTGGACGCTGTCTGGATCTTCTTGCTGACAGTCGTCTATTTGATGGGGGTGATGTAGATGGCACAGCATCAATCAGGAGCGGGTTCGCATGGTCATGATGATTCTCACGGTTCAGTGAAATCCTATGTTATCGGGTTTATTCTGTCCATCGTACTGACCATCATTCCTCTCGGTGTGGTGATGAATCATATGTTGAGCCGCACTTCGACCATGGTTGTTATTTTAGCCGCGGCAGTGCTGCAATTTCTGGTTCAGCTTTTCTTCTTCATGCACATCCGTGAAAGCAATGGACCACGTTGGAATGTTATGACCTTGATTCTTGGTGTAGTGATCCTGTTGACCGTCGTTGGTGGTTCAGTATGGATTATGGAATACAACATGGTAGCACACTAATAAGTCAGGATTTTTGCAAAATCACTCATGTACAAACTAATTAGGAAAGAGGAAGCGGACTTAGAGCCGCTTCTTCTTTTTTTTGTGTAGCTTATTAAATTTAAAACTGTGGCTTCTTGAACTCAAGTTTACATATGTGTAAAATGGAATTGTATAACAGTAGAGTGAAAACGATAATACTAGTGGAGAGCGGAGGAAAAAGTAATGAACACAGAATTACTGTTTAAACCTTTTAAGGTAGGTAATTTATCTCTTCCCAATCGGATTGTTATGGCGCCAATGACACGGAATTTTTCCCCTCAAGGTATTCCAGGGCCTGACGTGGCCGCGTATTATCGTCGCCGTGCGGAAAATGCAGTTGGATTGATTATTACAGAGGGCACTGCTATTAATCATCCCGCAGCTGTGGAGCACACAAGCATTCCTAATTTTTATGGTGAGGGATTAAAGGGATGGGCCAAGGTAGTTGAGGAGGTTCATGCGGTAGGTGGCAAGATTATACCACAGCTCTGGCATGTGGGTACGGCCCGTAAAATAGGTGCAGATAATCAACCGAATCCAGAGGCATTGCCTGTCGGTCCGTCCGGAATCTCTCCCGCCGGCGAAAAGGTGGTTGAGCCATTGACAGAGGCTGAGATTGCGGATATTATCTCCGCTTATGCTCAGGCCGCTGCTGATGCCCAGCGAGTGGGCTTTGACGGCATTGAGCTTCATGGAGCACATGGCTATTTAATCGATCAATTTTTCTGGGACAAAACCAATAAGCGTACCGATCAATACGGAGGCAATTTGGTCCAGCGTACTCGGTTTGCGGTGGAGGTCATTGAGGCTTGTCGTCGTGCAGTAGGGCCGAATTTCCCAATTGTACTGCGATTCTCCCAGTGGAAGATGTACCACTATGAAGAAAAGCTGGCACAGACACCACAGGAACTTGAACAGTTTCTCACTCCATTAGTGAAGGCCGGGGTGGATATATTCCATTGCTCAAGCCGCCGTTTTTGGGAACCGGAATTTGAAGGATCTGATCTAAATTTGGCAGCTTGGACGAAAAAGATAACAGGCAAGCCAGTTATTACTGTAGGCTCGATTGGTTTGGAGAAGGCCTTTTTGAGTGATTTGGAAAAAAATAATAATCGTCAAACCGATGAATCCAGTAGTGTAGAGGCAAGATTAGAACAACTCGTGGGGCAAGTAGAACGAGAGGAAGCTGATCTGGTTGCGGTTGGGCGTGCTTTGCTGGTTGATCCAGCGTTTGCGGTGAAGTTACGTGATCAACAAATAGAAGAAATTATTCCTTACAGTGATGAAGTATTAAAAACGTTGAATTAAGCTTTATGTCGTGTAAAGCTATAGTGTTAGGCAAGCATTGAGACTTGGAAATTTTCTGTTACAGGGCAAGCTGTAATATAAGCTATTCGTAAATTCTACGAATTTGCTATAATAGGAGCATCAAGTCGAAATACACGGGGTGAAAAGGATGAATTCTGAAACGGAAGCTTTGGATTGCGAGCCGGCTTGTCACGGTTCAGATCAGGAAATCGAGCGCATAAAATCTTCCCTAGTTGAGGATTCCATCGCATACAAAATGTCGGAGCTGTTTAAAGCACTGGGTGACCCGACACGAATTAAGCTGATTTATGCCCTGGCACAAAAAGAACTGTGTGTCCATGATCTGACCCAGGTGTTGAACATGGGACAATCTGCGGTATCCCACCAGCTTCGTTATTTGCGCAACCTGCGTATTGTCAAACGACGCAAGGAAGGCAAAACGGTGTTTTATTCACTGGATGACAATCATGTGGAGCAGATCTTTTTGCAAACCCATCAGCACATATCACATCAATAATTATTTGGGATAAAACAACAGAGGGCGCCAAGCGATTGGCGCTCTTTTGGCGTCTGTCTGTTGAAGTCGATTTTTTTGTTAAAAAGGGCTATAGTCATTGACTTTTGACCCTGATCCTGAATATAATGGCCTTAACAAATAATATATGAACAGTTGCTCATATATAGTTAATTGGAGGCCAATGACTATGGATGCTCTAAAAAGAACGGAACGGCATGAATGGATTTTGGAAGGTTTGGATTGCGCCAACTGTGCTCTCAAGATTGAAAATGGAGTCAGTAAAATAGAAGGGGTCCTGGATTGCTCGGTCAATTTTGTTACGAAAACGTTGACGATGACCACAAGTTCGGATCAAAAAGAAGAGGTTTTTCGCCAGACTGAACGGAAGGTTCACAGACTCGAGCCGCATGTTCGAATGGTTGTAAAAAATGCTCGTGGCCGCCTGCATGAAGACAGCCGAAGCAATGCTGGTGCAGCACAGTCAGACTGCAGAGATGATTGTGCATGCGGTCATAAACATAATAGTGAAGGTGAAGGGCATACACAGGAGATCGGGCAACATGCGGCTCACAGCCATGCTGGTCATCATCATGGAGCACATGGCAAGCAAGCCCATACGCACGATGGACACAACCACGGCGATCATGGACACGAGCATCACAACCACCATGCAGAGCACGAACATGGTGAAGCCACCCACGCTCATTCACATTCGCATGGAGATGATGGCCACGCTGGGCATACGCATGATCACGGTACGGACGGTATGCGCCGCATGATTGCGCGTTTGGCTATTGGTGCGGTCTTTGCGGCTATTGCCTGGTGGTTACCTGTCGAAGGTGTAGGCAAGCTGGCCCTATTTTTACTGGCATATATCATCGTTGGCGGTGATGTTGTCTTGCAGGCTGCGCGCAGCCTGGTGCGTGGAATGGCCTTTGACGAATACTTCCTGATGACGCTGGCTACTGTGGGTGCATTTGCGATTGGGGAATACCCGGAAGGCGTAGCTGTCATGTTCTTTTATCAAATCGGAGAGCTGTTTCAAGGCATTGCAGTTAACCGTTCACGTAAGTCCATCAGTGATCTGATGGATATTAGACCGGACTATGCCAACCTGAAGACGGCTAAGTCCGTACGGAGAGTGTCCCCAGAAGACGTTCGCATTGGGGATTTGATTGTAATTAAGCCGGGCGAGAAGATCCCGCTGGACGGTAAGGTTATAGATGGTAAATCGCATGTGGATACCTCTGCGTTGACTGGTGAATCGGTGCCTCGTACTGTAGAGCCAGGAAGCAGTGTGTTGAGTGGATTTATCAATACGAACGGACTTCTAACGGTAGAGGTTAGCAAAGAATTTAGTGAATCCGCGGTCTCTAAAATTTTGGAATTAGTGCAAAATGCGAGTGCTAAAAAAGCGCCGACTGAAAAGTTTATCACGAAATTTTCCAGATACTATACTCCAGTAGTGGTTATTGTAGCGCTGTTGTTGGCGGTTGTTCCACCGCTTGTTGTGCCAGGTGCACAATTTGCAGATTGGATATACCGTGCGCTTGTTTTCCTCGTTATTTCTTGTCCTTGTGCGCTGGTAGTATCCATTCCACTAGGCTTCTTTGGGGGAATTGGGGCAGCCTCCCGTTCAGGTGTTCTGATCAAGGGCGGGAACTATCTTGAAGCTCTGAATCATGTGAAATACGCTGTTTTTGATAAAACAGGTACACTCACCAAAGGTGTTTTCCGTGTAACAGGAATTTATCCTGCCGGAGATTTTACAAACGAAACCCTGCTCGAAACCGCCGCTTTGGCGGAGCTGCATTCTACACATCCTATTGCTGCGTCTCTGCGTGAATCCTACGGTAAAGAACTCAGAGCAGAACGGGTTCAGCAATATAGTGAAATATCCGGTCACGGGATTCAGGCACAAATAGATGGTCGTCTGGTACTGGCTGGGAACGCCAAGCTGATGGAACGGGAGCATGTTGCTTTTAACGCGGCGCAGCAAACAGGGACGCTGGATGAAGGAACGGTCGTACATGTGGCTGTAGACGGAACGTATGCCGGGTGCATTCTGATTTCAGATGAGGTTAAGGAAGACGCAGCCCAAACGGTTGCTTCGCTGAAAAAGTTGGGTGTGGTGAAAACCATCATGCTGACGGGTGACAATCGGACAGTTGCCGAGGCTGTAGGACGACAGCTGGGTTTGGATGAAGTACGGGCAGAGCTGTTACCTCAGCACAAAGCTGAAGCCATCGAGCAGTTGTCTGCAAGTAAAAAAACGAGCGACAAAATTTTGTTCGTAGGCGATGGGATTAATGATACACCCGTACTGGCGCTGGCAGATGTCGGTGTAGCGATGGGCGGTTTGGGATCGGATGCTGCGATTGAGGCCGCAGATATCGTAATCATGAACGACGAGCCTTCAAGGCTGGTTACAGCGATCCATATCGCCAAGCGCACACGTCGTATCGTATGGCAAAATATTATATTTGCGCTAGGCGTCAAAGCTGTGTTTCTTACGCTGGGAGCATTCGGTATTGCTACGATGTGGGAGGCTGTATTTTCCGATGTAGGTGTAACATTGCTAGCCGTATTGAATGTGATGCGTGTATTGAAGGTTCGTTCTTACGAGTAAATAATAAACACCCCCGGGTTAACATCGGATGTATGGTCAAGACCCCATTTTATAGACACTAAAAAAAGACCCTAGGCTATAAGCTGCTTCCGATA